>CAZKWG010000101.1:0-14874 GCA_964556105.1 uncultured Enterobacterales bacterium
GTGGCCGGCGCTCTGCGCTACCTCGGCATGCAGGAGGCGAAGGGCCTCAACGCCGTGGTGCTGCTGCCCGACAGCGGCAGCCGCTACCTGTCCAAGGTCTTCAACGACGCCTGGATGCGCGAGAACGGCTTCCTGGAGCCGGAGGCCAACCAGGGCACGGTGCAGGACATCCTGACCAGCCGCGGCGAGCGCAGCCTGGTGACCGTCAACGCCTCCAGCACGGTGGCGGAGGTCATCGGGCGGCTGAAGCTGCACGGGATCAGCCAGGTGCCCGTGATGGACGACGGGCGTCTCATCGGCATCATCTCGGAGACCCGCCTGCTGGAGCGCGCCCTGCGCGGCGGCTCCTCGGACGCCCCGGTGCGCGACCTCGTGCAGGCCGACTACTGCACGGTGGACCGCCAGACGGTGGTCTCGGTGGTCACCGAGCTCTTCCGCCGCTCCAAGGTGGCCTTCGTCGTAGACGGCAGCAAGCCGGTCGACATCATCACCCGCATCGACCTCATCGACTTCATCTCTCGCAAGACCAAGGCGAGCTGAGGCAGGCATGAAGGGCAGCTCGCTCCACCTCGACACGCTCGCCATCCACGCCGGCCAGGAGCCGGAGCCGGTGACGGGCGCGGTGATGACCCCCATCTTCCAGACCTCCACCTACGCCCAGCCGGGCCCGGGCGAAGGGAAGTGGGAGTACAGCCGCACGCACAACCCCACGCGCACGGCGCTTCAGGGCTGCCTCGCGGCGCTGGAGGGCGCCTCCCACGGGCTCTGCTTCTCGTCGGGCCTCGCCGCCACGGACACCCTGCTGCGCACGCTGAAGCCGGGGGACCGGGTGATCTGCGGGGACGACGTCTACGGAGGCACCTATCGACTGTTCACGCGGGTCTGCGCTGGATTCGGGATCCACTTCGAATTCGTCGATCTCTCGCTTCCGGACGTGCAGATCCCGCAGGGCACCACGCTGGTCTGGGCGGAGTCGCCCACCAACCCCCTGTTGAAGGTCACGGACCTGCGGGCCCTGGCCGACAAGGCGCACGCGGCCGGCGCGCGGCTGGTGGTGGACAACACCTTCGCCACCCCCGTCTTCCAGCGCCCCCTCTCGCTGGGCGCCGACGCGGTGGTGCACAGCACGACGAAGTACCTGAACGGGCACTCGGACGTGGTGGGCGGCGCCATCCTGCTGAACGACGACGCCTGGGCGGCACAGCTCGCCTTCTTGCAGAACGCCGTCGGCGCCGTCCCCGGCCCGATGGACTGCTTCCTGGTCCTGCGCGGCCTGAAGACGCTGCACCTGCGCATGGCGCGCCACCAGACCTCGGCGTCCGAGCTGGCCGCCTGGCTCGCAGCGCGGGCCCAGGTCTCCAAGGTGCACTACCCGGGCTTCGGCGGCATGGTCAGCTTCGTGCTCGACGGCGACCTCGACGCGGCCACGCGCTTCGTCAAGGCCACGCGGATCTTCACCCTGGCCGAGAGCCTGGGCGGGGTCGAGAGCCTGATCGAGCTGCCGGCGATCATGACCCACGCCTCCATCCCGCCCGCCCGCCGCGCCGAGATCGGCCTGCCCGACGGGCTCATCCGCCTCTCGGTCGGGGTGGAGCACCTGGGCGACCTTCAGGCGGACCTGGAGAGCGCCTTCGAGGCTGCCTTCCAGCGGTGAAGATCGCCAGCCTCGTCGCCAGCCCGGGCGTGCCGGTGCAGGGGCCCTCGGGCTCCAGCGCCCATGTCCGGGGGCTGGCGCGGGGCCTGCGCGCGCTGGGGCACGAGGTCACGATCTTCGCCGCCCGTCGCGCGGATCGCCGCGGCGCTCATGGCGAGCCCGTCGCCGCCATCGAGACCGGCGCCCCCGGCTGGCCCTCCTGGCTCGAGCCCTGGCGCGAGCTCTCCGAGGTCTGGGCCGCCCGAAAGCTGGCGCGGGCCGTGATCGAGCGCGCCCACGCCGGGGATCGCCCCGACCTCATCCTGGAGCGCCACAGCCTGTTCAGCGACGCCGGCTGGCGCGCCGCCGACCGCCTGGGCTGCCCCTGGGTCCTGGAGGTCAACGCGCCGCTGGCCCTGGAGCGCGCCCGCTACGAGACGCTGCGTCAGCCCTGGCTCGCCACCCGCTGGGAGCGCGAGGTCCTGCGCGCCGCGCCGCGCGTCGTCGCGGTGAGCGACTGGCTGGCCACCTGGCTGCGGGAGGAGATCGGCTGCGCGGACGTTCGGAAGGTCTGGAACGGCTGCGACGCGCTCGTGGGCGATCGCGCGGCGGGCCGGGCGCGCCTCGGTCTCAGCGTGGATGAGCCGGTGATCGGCCTGGTCGGCTCGATGAAGCCCTGGCACGGCGTCGAGGTCGCCGCGCGCCTGGCCCGGGCCCTCGGCGCGCGCCTCGCGCTGGTCGGCCCCGCGCCGGAGCGAGCAGACGATGGGGTCACCTGCACCGGACACCTGGAGCCGCAGGCCCTCGCCGACGTGGTCGCCGCCCTCGATCTCGGGCTGGCCCCCTACCCGGCGGACGCGCCGCCCTGGTTCTGCCCGCTGAAGATCCTGGACTACCGCGCGCAGGGGACGCCGGTGATCACCACGGACCTCGGGGAGGCGCGCGCCCTGACCGGGGAGGGAGGTGCCGCCGTGCCCTCCGGCGACGAGGCGGCGCTCCTCGAGGCCGCGCGCGCCTGGCTGGGTCGCCGCGCGCCGGTCTGGGCGCGATCCTGGGCTGAGGTCGCGCGCGAGGTGCTCAGCGCCGCCGGCGCAGCCCGACCAGGCTGAGCAGCGCCGCGAGGCCCACCCAGCCGGACGGCCGCGAGGCGCTCGCGCAGCTGCAGGAGGTGAGCTGACCCTCGGCCAGCTTGATGTCCGGCGCGCCCGTGTCCGGCGCGCCCGTGTCGGCCGTGCCCGTGTCGGCCGTGCCCGTGTCGGCCGTGCCCGTGTCGGCCGTGCCCGTGTCCGGCGTGCCCGTGTCGGCCGTGCCCGTGTCCGGCGTGCCGGTCTCCTCGCCGCCCGTGCCGCCGCCCGTCTCCTCGCCGCCCGTGCCGCCGCCCGTCTCCTCGCCGCCCGAGCTCTCGTCGCAGGCGTCGCCGATGCTGTCGCCGTCTACGTCGGCCTGGTCCGCGTTGGCGACGTCCTCGCAGTTGTCCACGTCGTCCGCGATGCCGTCCTCGTCATTGTCGATGCGGAGCACGGTGATGGCGCCGAAGAGGACGCGGGTGTCGCCGTACTCCGAGTACCCACCCGCGTCGTAGGCGTAGAAGCCCGCCGCGCCGAGCACGGAGCCCTCATCGTCGGTGACGGTGACGGTCTCGTCCGGCCGGGACCAGGAGCTGTCCTCTTCGCTCCAGTAGTTCAGCGTGATCTGGTCGTCCTCGCAGATCAGCTCGATCCCGCGCACGCTGTCCTGATCATAGGACCACTCCGACGAGCCCAGCACCTCGGCGACCCCGCCGTCCAGCTTGACGATGGCGGCGAACTCGCTGTCCTCGCCGATGGGGTTCGAGCTGCCGCGCTGGCCCATGATCGCCAGGATGAAGTTGCTCTTGTTCTGGAAGCGGCAGACGACGCCGACGGTGTCGTCGTCCTCCGTGTACATCGTGGTGCGCAGGTAGACGTCGCCCGCCGAGACGTCGCGGTTGACCACCCAGTTGTCGATGGCCCCGCCCGCGGTCCAGTCGCCGCCGTAGTCGCTCGTGTTGTAGTCCGTGGTGGACTGGATGTAGTTCCGCCCGGAGTACGACGAGTAATACCCCGCCCACTCGTCCTCGCTGAAGCCCCCCGCCCAGCTGTCGACCCCGATCATCGACGTTCCGTCCTCGTAGTCCTCGTAGGACCAGTAGTCGAGCAGATCGTAGGCCCGCGCGGGCGCGGACAGGAGCAACAGGAGCGAGGCCGTGAGCTGGAGCATGTGAAGATTCCCCTTCGTGGTGGACAATATGCCCGATGGTTCGGATTGCGCAACTGCCCCTTTTCGGATGTGCGCGAACCCGGACGCGGTCGGATCCTTGGCCCGCTCGGGGGTATATGACTAAGAGATGTCATCGGAGTGACGCCACCGTGTCGAAGCTGCGCAGGAGAGACCTCAGCGACGACCCACGCTCCCCTCGCCTCGGCGTGCGCGCGACGCCGCTGGCCGTGTTCAGCCTCCTCCTGGCCTGCAAGGGCGACAAGGAGAGCGCCGAGTCCGGTCGCGCCACCGACAGCGACCCGGAGCAGGACAGCGCCGAGACCGCGTTGACCGGCGAGACCGCTGAGACCGACCTCGACACGCACGACACCGACCTCCCCATCGAGAGCGCCGACCCCTGCGCGGAGCTGAGCGCCGTCGCCACGCGCAACCACTCCGCCGGCCGCATCCCCTTCGGCCTCGAGCTGGACGGCGCGGGCTCCTGCGGCCCCTCGCCCATCACCGCCTGGACCTGGGAGATCGACGGCGAGATCCTGACGGGCGCCCAGGTCTCCTGGACGGGCCTCGTCGCCGGCGAGTACGAGGCGATCCTGACGGTCACCGACGAGGCGGGCACGTCCGCCTGGACCAACGTAGAATTCCAGGTGCTCCCTGGGATCTGCCCGGACGTCCTCGACCCCGTCCTGCTGGGCGAGCTCGCCGACCCCGAGCTGGTCGAGAGCTCGGGCCTGATCGTCAGCCGCCGCGACGAGGGCGTGCTGTGGAGCCACAACGACTCTGGCGACGTCGGCCGCCTCTTCGCCCTGGGCCGCGACGGCGCCGCGCTCGGCACCTGGACCCTGGACGTCGAGAGCGGCGACTGGGAAGATCTCGCCTGGGGGGTGGACCCCGACAGCGGCGCGCCGCTGCTCTTCGCCGGGGACATCGGCGACAACGGCAAGGACCGCGAGACGGTGCTGGTCTATGTGCTGGAAGAGCCCACCGTCGACGCGAGCGCCGAGCCGACCAGCCACGTCGTGGAGAGCTTCGCGACGCTCACGCTGCAGCTCCCCGAGCTGTTGAACATGGACAGCATGCTGGTGGACCCCGTCACCGGCGACCTGCTCCTGATCAGCGACGAGGAGGACGGGCGCTCGGTGATCCTACGAAAGCCCGCTCCGCACGCCGATGGTGACGACGTGACCCTCGAGGTGGTCGGCGAGCTGACCTTCGGGGTGGCGCCGCTGGTCGGCGACGTGCTGGCGATGGGCGCCGACATCACGCCGCTCGGCGATCGTGTGGTCATCCGCACCCGCGACGAGGCCTGGCTCTGGCCCCGCGATGGCGCCCAGACCGTCCAGGAGGCGCTCAGCGCCGAGCCCTGCGCCGTGCCCCTGCCCGAGCAGACCCTCGGCGAGGCCATCACCTTCGACATCCGCGACGGCGGTCTGCTCCTGACCAGCGAGGGCGCCGGCGAGCCCGTCTACCACGTCCCCTTCAGCGAGCCCGTCGAGTGCATCGACACCTTCGCGGCCGTGATCACCGCGACCCCGCCCGGCGGTCCCCTGCCGGTAGACGTCGTCTTCGACGCCGCCGCCTCCTGCGCACCGGAGGGCCTGGAGACGGTGGTCTGGGACATCGACGGCGATCTCAGCTTCGGCGAGACCGCCACGGCCTCCTGGCTGGCCAGCGGCTCCTATCCCGTCACGCTGACGATCACGGACACCACCGGCGCCCGCGCAACCGCCAGCACCACCATCGTGGTCGAGCCCGGCGACTGCCCTGTAGACGACGAGGCGACCACCCTCGCCACCATCGACGACGACGAGCTGGTCGAGGCCTCGGGCCTCGCCGTGAGCCGCCTGGACGCGGGCGTGCTCTGGACCCACAACGACTCGGGCCACGCGCCGCAGCTCTTCGCCCTCGACCGCGACGGCGTCACGCTCGGCACCTGGACCCTGGACGCGCCGGAGGGCGACCTCGAGGACATCGCCATCGGCTACGCCGACGACGGCACCGCCGAGATCTGGCTGGGCGACGTCGGCGACAACCTGGAGGAGCGGGAGTTCATCACCGTCTACCGCATCGACGAGCCGCCCATGCCCGGCGGCGAGGCCACCGATCACACCGTCACCGAGTACGACGCGATCACCCTGACCTGGCCGGACGGCGCGAAGAATTGCGAGACCCTGATGGTCGATCCCGTCACCCACGACCTGTACCTCGTGACCAAGAGCTACGACGGCTACAGCGACGTCTACCGTAAGTCCGCCCCGCACGCGGACGGCGAGAGCGCCGTGCTCGAGCACGTCGTCAGCCTGGTCTTCGGCGAGGGCGCCCTGGCCGGCGGCAAGCCGACCACCGGCGGCGACATCAGCCCCGACGGCGCCTGGATCGTCATCCGCACCCTGGACGACATCGCCTACATCTGGCCGCGCGACCGCAGCGCCACCATCGACGACGCCTTCGCTGGCGAGCCCTGCCCCGTCGTCCTGCCCGTCGAGACCCAGGGCGAGGCGATCTGCTTCGACACCGAGGGCGACGCCCTGCTCACCACCAGCGAGAAGGAGCACCAGCCGATCTACCGGGTCACGCTGACTCGCTGAGGGTGGGGTCCGGTGAAGGTGGGGGCGCTCAGCCGCGCTCGTCGCGGCGCACCTTGCCCGTGCTCACCTCGCCCCCTGCGCGGCGCACCTCGACGAGATCGTCCAGGATGAGCTGCCGGATCACTGGATCCGGGCCGTGCAGGAGCGCCTCCTCGAGCACCCGCGTCGCGGACTGCGCGAGATCATGCGACTCCTCGCGCGCGCGTCGGCGCAGCCGCGGGGACACGTTCTGGCCGCGCGCGGTCATGGACGCCTCGCGGGCCAGGTGCGCCAGCGCTCTCCCCCGAAGTTGAAGCACGTTGGGGTGCGTACGCCAGGCGGGCTGCTCCTGCTCGGCCTCGTCGAGGACGTCCAAGGCGCGGCGCGTCTTGCGCTCCTTGAGCAGCCCGACGACCAGCCGCCGCAGATCGATGATCCCAGACCGCCGACGCGCCGCCTCCTCGAGGAGGAGCGTCGTCAGGGTCGAGACCTCCTTGTCCCGCGGCAGATCCTGCAGCGCCTCGACGAGGGCGAGCAGCGCCGGTTGGTTGAATCGGGCGAGATCCTGCGCACGCTCGCGCACGAAGGCCAGGATGGGCCAGGGATCTCGAAGGAGACGCGCCACGTCG
This sequence comes from uncultured Enterobacterales bacterium, assembly GCA_964556105.1. Lineage (GTDB taxonomy): Bacteria > Myxococcota_A > UBA796 > UBA796 > CAZKWG01 > CAZKWG01. The sequence goes on from CAZKWG010000101.1 coordinate 7,065, forward strand.
CAGTAGAGCTCGACCGCCTTCGCGTTGAACGGATCCTGCGCCAGGAGGCGATTCAGCCGCGCGCGCGCCTCGTCGGGCCGACCGGTGACGGCCAGGCGCTCGATGCTCCGCAGCTCTTCCCAGAGCGCGAACCGCGGATGCGCGGGCAGCGTGCAGAGGACATGCTCGGGATCGACCTCGAAGACGGGCTCCGGACACCCCTCGTCGCGCATCGTCCGAAAGATGGTCGGGACGCCCTGCCCTTCGGCCTGGGCGAACTGAAGGCCCCGGAAGAACCAGGCCAGCGAAGGGTTGCGCCAGTGTGCGCCCGGGTTGCGGCTCTGGAATCTCTCGAGGCGCAACGAGCTGGGGAGGCTGCCCGGCGACCGGATCTCGACACGATCGCTGAACACCGTCACGCGGACATGGTCCCTGACCTCGTAGTTGCGATGCACCAGCGCGTTGACCACGGCCTCCTTCAGCGCCCGCTGGGGGTATTTGTGGAGGTTCGGGCTCTGCAGATCCGTCTTGTCCATCAGCTCCATCGCCTGAAGGTTCAGCCGGTCCACCAGCACCTCGGCCTGATGGATCGCCGTGCCGGCGATCTCCAGCCGCTCCGCGACGTCCGAGCTGCGATCCTGCCCCGGATACACGGAGAAGACGACCATCGAAGACGGGATGAGCCGCTGAGGCGCCCTCCCGAACAGGAGCAGCGCGAAGTTGCGGGGCCGGATCACCCCGGTCAGCGGCTCCCGAAAACAGAGGGGGCTGGTCATGGGGGAGAGCGTGGCGTCCGGATCCAGCGCGGCCTCCACGCGCGAGGCGGGATCCCAGGCGCCCATGCGGATCAGCGCGTCCTTGAGCGCGAGGTGGTCGATGTCCTGGATCGTCGCCTCGGGGTTCGGCCGCGTGTCCCAGGCCGGGAGCGCGTGCTTGCGCTCGAGGAGCTGAAGAAGGAGGCCGTTCTTCGCCACGCGCGTGCTCATGTCGTCGCGGATGAAGTAGTCGCCCGATGTGTTGCCTTCGCGGAACACATGTGCATGCTCCGTCCGCGGTTGCACGAACACCAGCAGGCGCCGATCGGGGGTCGCGGCCTCGAGCTCCTCCACCAGCGGCACCAGCGGCGGCGAGACATAGTCCCGACATCGCGCGAGCACGCTCGCCCTGACCTCCTTCAGGCGCCTCGGCTCCAACCCGGTCGGCTGCATCGCCGCGAAGCCGTGCTCGTCCGTGGTCTCGTCGGCCCCACACACGACATACCCGCCGCCGAGCCCTTGAAAGTCGTTCGCGAACGCCACCAGCGCCTTGACGACGTCGTTGACGTCTGCCACCCCTCTCTTCCACTCCACGCGCCCGCTCTCGCGCTCAGAGAGAAGATCGAGATCGAGGACGGCCATGGTGAGGACTCCGCGAAGCCTCCGCCAGAGGCTGGTCCAGCCCACGATCTATCTGTTGAACACACGCCCGGCCATCACTCCTCCGTGCCACCACCCGCCCGGGACGATAACCATCCAGCGATGTCCGAACGCCCTCCCGAGCAGCCCTCCGCCGTGTCAGGCCCGGATCGTGCGCCGCGGTCGATGATGTTGCGCCGCTTCGGCCCGCTCTACGACTGGACGCCGCTCGGCTGGCTGCTCCGGCGCTTGCGCCTGTCCGATCGCTCGGCCGAGCGTATCCGGCAGGCGGCGGAGCAGGGGCCGGTGGTCTATGTGCTCCACTCCTGGTCAAGGCTAGACTGGCTAGCCTTGAACCGGGTCCTCAACGCCCATCGCCTGCCGCTGGCGCGCTTCACCTACGGCTTCCGATCGGCGATCTTCGCGCCGCTGCGCGAGGCGCTGCGCGGGATGGCGCGCGGGGTGCTGGACAGCGTCGCGCCCTCCGTCGGACCACACGAGGACGCCTGGCTGGCCGACGCCGTCGCCTCCGGAACGACCACGGCGCTCTTCCTGGTGCAGCGCCCGGACGTGATCGACGCGCTCACGCTGGAGCGCCCGAAGGGACCAGACCCGGTGGCCGCCCTGCTCGAGGCCCAGGCCCGCACCGGCCGGCCGATCCAGCTGGTGCCCGTCGTCGTGCTGTGGACGCGCAAGCCCGAGGAGCAGCGAGAGACGGGCGTAGGCCGGCAGGTCATGGGCAGCGCCGACGAGCCGAGCTGGCTCGGGAAGCTGGCCAGCGTGGTTGGCTCCCGCGAGCCCGCCATCGTCGAGGCCGGTGAGCCGCTGGCCCTCTCCGAGCTGCTGGCGCGAAAGGCGGACGAGCCGAAGGCCCGCCAGGCCAAGACCGTGCGGCTGGTGCTGCGGCGCTACCTCTACCAGACCACCCACGTCATCCGCGGTCCCGGTGTGCGGCCTTTCCGCTGGATGCGGCGGCTGGTGCTGGGCAGCCCGGAGGTGCGCGCGCTGGTGGCCGACGAGGCGGCGGCGACCGGCAAGCCGCCCGAGCAGGTGCAGCGCCGCGTCAGCCAGGTCTACGACCACATGGCCGCGCGCCTCTCGTACAAGACCATGCAGATCGCCAACCGGGTGGTCCAGCTCCTCTGGAGCCGGATCTACGCCGGGATCGACGTGCGCGAGGAGGATCTCGAGCGCATCCGCGAGGCCGCCCGCCATGGCGCGCCCGTCCTGATCCCCTGCCACCGCAGCCACCTGGACTACCTGCTCATCAGCAGCCTGCTCTGGGCGCACGACATCGCCATCCCCCACGTCGTGGCAGGGGAGAACCTCTCGTTCTGGCCGGCGGGCCCCATCGCGCGCCGGCTGGGCGCCGTCTTCATCCGCCGCAGCTTCAAGGGTGACCGGATCTTCCCGGTCGTCTTCCAGCGCTACCTGCAGCAGCTCCTGCGCGATGGCTTCCCCGTCGAGTTCTTCATCGAGGGCACCCGATCCCGCTCGGGCAAGCTGCTGCCGGCGAAGCTGGGCGTGCTGGGGATGGTGGTGGACGCCGCCGCCGCCGTGCGCGAGGGCCGCGAGATCACGCTGCTGCCCATCGCCATCTCCTACGAGCAGATCGCGGAGGAGCGGAGCTACGCCCGCGAGCTGGAGGGCGCGTCGAAGCAGGCCGAGGACATCGGTCAGCTCGCGCGCGCCACCAGGGTCGTCAACCGCCGCTACGGGCGCGTCTACCTGCGCGTGGGCGAGCCCCTGCCGCTGAAGCCCGTGCTGGCGCAGGTGGCGGGCGGCTGGAGCAGCCTGGACCGCGATCATCGCCACGAGCTGCTGGAGGGCGTGGGCGAGCAGCTCATGCACCGCATCGCCCGCAGCATGGTGCTCCTGCCCACCGGGCTGGTGGCCATGGCGCTGCTGGCCAGCGGGCGACGCGGGATCCGCCACGCCGAGATCATGGCCCGCGCGGAGCGCCTGCGTGGGCTGCTCCTCGCCGAGGGCGCCACGCCGTCGGCCTCGCTGGGCTCGCTCGGCTGGGCGGTCGAGCAGGCGCTGCGGCGTTTTCAGGCCAGCAAGATGGTCGCGGTCATGAAGGACGAGGACGGCGACATCTGGCAGGTGGTCGACCAGAAGCGCATCACGCTGGAGTACTACAAGAACAGCGTCGTGTACTTCGCCGTCCCGGCCAGCCTGCTGGCCAGCGCCATCGCCGCCCGCTGCACCCCCGGAGCGGAGGGCGCGATCCCGGACGGCGCGCCCGACGACGCCGAGGTCGCTCGCCTCTTCCGCCTGCAGGTCTTCCTGCTGCGCTACGAATTCATCCTGAACCCGGATCTCAGCCTCGAGGCCCTGCAGCAGAGCGCCCGCGCCGCGCTGCTGCGCTATGGCGCCCTCGCCGAGCGAGATGGGCAACTGGTGGTGGGCGATCCGACCCGGCTCGCCGAGCTGGCCGGTCTGACGCGCAATTTCGTCGAGTCTTATCTGCTCGTGCTGCGCGGCGCCCGCACCCTGCGCTCGCGCGACCTGTCCGCGGACGAGCTGCCGCGCCGCCTGCAGGAGATCGGGCGCGGGCTGCTGGCCGTGGACGAGCTGCGCCGACCCGAGGCGCTCTCGATCGAGAACCTGAAGAACGCCGTGCGCGCGCTGCGCGAGGAGGACGTCCTGCAGATCCGCGCGGGCGGGGGCGGGCTGCAGTTCAACGACGACGCTCACCGCCAGTACACGCTCGACCTGCTGCGCCTGCTCGGCCGCGCGCCGGCGACGCCCGTGGGGAGCTGACCCGTGGACCAGACGCCGCGCGCCTTCCCCAAGGTGGACGCGCTGTTCGCCGGGGAGCTGCCCGAGCAGAAGGCGCTCGGGCCGGTGCTGCGGCGGCTCTCCTGGCTGCTCGCCCTCTCCCTGCCGCTGAACCTGATCGGCGTGCTCTGCTTCACGGGCGTCCCGGGGGCCGTGCTCACCCTCTGGGCCTGGCTGCTCGCCGACAACGAGGCGGCCCGCGTCCGCGAGGGCGCCTCAGACGAGCAGGAGGGCAAGCGCCTGCTGCAGCTGCGCGGCTGGGCGGCCTGGAACCTGGGGCTCTGCGTCAGCTCGCTGCTGATCCAGGCCTGGCTGCTCACGACCGGCTTCTACGAGGCGCTGCTGTCGCGGGTGCTCTTCAGCGGCTGAGCCGCGGCGCGACGCCTACTTCGACGCGCCGGCCAGCAGCGCGAAGCCGGGGGAGCGCGCCCCGAACGCGAAGGCCTTCGCCTCGAGCTGGGCCGCGTTCGCCGTGTCGCCAGCGCTCGCCGCCACGCGCGCGAGCGTCAACCAGGCCAGGGCGAGGTCGTTCTTCTGGGCGATCCCCTCGCCCGCGATCTTCACCGCCTCGTCCGGCTTCCCCGCCAGGGCGAGGTACCAGGCGTAGATGGCGCAGCGGTCAGCCCTGGTCTCGAAGCGGTTCAGGGCTGTATAGGCCACCTTCTCCACCGCGGCCTGCGCGGGCGCCACCGCGTCGGCATCCCCGCCGCGCGTCGCCTCCTGGAACCAGAGCACCTGTGTCGCGAGCAGGTCGGGTCGGCTCTCCGCCAGCCCCTTCGCCACCAGCAGCGCCGCCTCGGGGCCGCGCGCGGCGCGCACGCCGTCCAGATAGGCCGACGCCTCGAGCAGCCCGGCGCTCCCGCGCTCGAAGACGCCCTGGAAGGCCGGCTCCGCCGCGCTCCAGTTCTCCGCCTTCAGGTTGGCCAGCGCCACGCCCTGGCGGGCGTGCAGATCCGGCTTGCCCAGGGTCTCGCGCTTGATGGCCTGCCGGTAGGGGCCGTGGGCCTCCTCGAAGCGCCCCTGCCGAAGCGCGGCGTTCCCTGCCGCCAACGCCACGTCCGGGTCCAGGTCCAGCCGCTCCTTGTACAGGGTCTGGACCCGCGCCAGATCCCCGGTCGCCAGCGCCAGGAGCGCCAGGTCCCCGTCCGTCGTGAAGCAGCCGGAGGGCTGCACCTTGTGGGCGGCCTGCTCTTTCTCCGCGTCCGTCTTCAGCTTGTCGAGCGCCTTCTGCGCCTTCTCCCGCTCCTCGAGCGAGAGATCCCACCAGGCGTGGTAGAGCTCGCTCGACCTCGTGTAGGACTGGATCGCATCCGTAAAGAGTCCACTCCCAGCCTGAGCGTCGGCCAGCATCTGCCAGCCCGCGCAGTCGCGCGCGTCGATCTCGGTCAGCTTCGCCGCAGAGGCCGCCGCGTCGCCGTACGCGCCCTTCGCCATCTGGATCGCGTAGAGCGCCTTGTAGGGCTTCGCGTCCGGCTTGGGCGGGCTCGCGTCCTTGTTGTCCTTGGCGTCCGCGGCGGGCGCCTCCGGCTTCTTCTCGGCGCGCGCCACCGCCTCGGCCAGCAGCGTGTCGCTGAGCTCGACGCGCTGATCCTTCGCCTCCGCCAGCCCGATCTTCCGCGCCACCGGATCGACGGCGATGTCGAAGGCGTCGAGCACGCCCAGGCAGAGCGTGGCCTGCGCGGGAGGCTCGGGGGCGAGCTGCAGCGTGTAGGCGCCGTTGCGCTCGAACCACTGAGGAGAGCCGCTGGCGCCAGCCACGGTCGGGCTCAGCCAGGTGCTCAACAGGTCCCCTTCGCTGCGCTCGGGCGCCGCGCCCACGTTCAGCGCCGGGCTGGCGCTGCAGGTCTCGCGGAAGGTGTCCAGGTTGGCCTTGACCGGCTGGCCGCCGAGCGCCGCGGGGACGATGAAGTCCACCCGGTCCGTCGTGCCCTTGACCTCGAGGCCGCGCACCTTGTCCTTGTACTTCGCCCGCGCCACGCCCTCGTAGCTCAGCGCCTGACCGCCCAGGGCGCCGACCAGCTCCGCGCCCGCCGAGCTCGGGCCGACCTTCAGCACGCCCTTGCTGCGCACGAGCGCCCAGGCGAGCTGGTTGTCGAAGGCGGCCAGGCCGATCACGCCCTCGATGGGGTGGCCGTCGATCTTGCCGAGCTTCGACGAGACGGTGACCTGAAGGTCCTCGATGTGCAGCGTGCCCAGATCGAGGGTGGCCAGGGTGGCCAGCTTGATCTCGCCGCCCTCCTTCCACTTCGCGTCCTCGCCCTGGATGTTCAGGGGGCGCTTGTTGGCGCTCTTGACCTTGAGCTTCAGCTCCTTCGCCAGATCCTCGGAGATCTGGTAGTCGGCGCCCGCGAGCGACACGGCGAAGAGCGCCTCGCGGTCGGCCGCGACCTTCGCCCGCACCAGGAGGACGGCGCTGTCGTTGATCTCGTAGAGGGGCACCTCGCCCACACCAGAGACCTGGACCAGGCCGGCGCGCGCGTCGAACTTGTCGAGATGAGTCCCAGCGAAAGCCGGGAAAGGGAGCAGGAGCGAAGCCAGGACGAGGGCGCGCATCGGCGATCTCCAGAGAGCGGCACAGGATACTGTGTGTGGCCGGAGGAGGCCAGGAGTTAAGCCCGCCGCGATCGAACCGGTCCCGTATCGACCGGCCAGGACGTTTGCAACGCGTCCCCCGCGGGATACTTCGCCGGCGGCGCGTGCGCGACCCAGGGAGGCCTCCATGTCCGCGATCTTCGAAGTCTTCGCCCGGATGATCCTCGACAGCCGTGGAAACCCGACCGTGGAGGTCGAGGTGACGACCGACGACGGCGTGGTGGGTCGGGCCGCCGTCCCCAGCGGCGCCAGCACGGGTGAGCACGAGGCGCTCGAGCTTCGTGACGCCGACAAGGGCCGCTGGCGCGGCAAGGGTGTGGACGTCGCCGTGCGCAACGTCAACAACACCATCGCCCAGCACCTCATCGGCCTGGACGTGCGCGACCAGCGGGCCATCGACCGCCTGCTGCTCGAGCTGGACGGCACGCCGAACAAGGGCCGGCTCGGGGCCAACGCCCTGCTCGGCGTCTCCCTCTCCGTGGCCCGCGCCGCGGCGCTCACGGTGGACCTGCCGCTCTACCGATACCTGGGCGGCGTGAACGCGACCACCCTGCCCGTGCCCCTGCTCAACGTGCTCAACGGCGGCAGCCACGCGGACAACAACCTGGACATCCAGGAGTTCATGATCCTGCCCACCGGCGCGCCCACCTTCGCCGACGGGCTGCGCTGCGGCGCCGAGATCTTCCACTGCCTGCGCGAGGTGCTCAAGAAGCGCAAGCTCGCCACCGGCGTGGGCGACGAGGGCGGCTTCGCCCCGGACCTGCAGGCCAACGACCAGGCCCTCGAGCTGCTCAGCGAGGCGGTGGGCAAGGCCGGCTACGCCCTCGGCGAGGACATCCACTTCGCCCTCGACGTCGCCGCCAGCGAGTTCTACAAGGACGGCGCCTACAACCTGGGCGGCCAGAAGCTCTCCGCCGCGGACATGGTCAGCTACTACGAGGGCCTCGTCAGCCGCTTCCCGCTGCTCTCCATCGAGGACGGCCGCGCCGAGGACGACTGGGCGGGCTGGAAGCTGCTGACCGAGCGCCTCGGCGGCAAGGTGCAGCTCGTAGGCGACGACC
>CAZKWG010000102.1:0-14801 GCA_964556105.1 uncultured Enterobacterales bacterium
ATCGTCCCAGCAGCGCGGAGCGCTGGGCGCTGCGAACGCCCATGGCCGCCGCGCCCAGCGCGCCCCCGCCGACCAGCGCCACCAGCGCCCGCAGCAGCAGCGGGAAGAACAGGATCCCCGCCAGGAAGAGCAGGCCCGCCAGCAGGAGCAGCGCCAGGGCTCCCGCCCCCTTGCCCCAGGGAGGATCCCCAGGCAGCAGGCGCGCTGGCACCCCGAGCTCGACCAGACGTCGCGCCTGCGCCTCCGCCTCCTGCTGAGACGAGGCCAGGAACACGGGCACCCAGCGATCCGCCGCCCCCGCGCGGGTCAGCGCGGACGGCCAGGCGTTGGCCAGCGCCGCCGCGCGCCGCAGCGCCGGAGCGTTGAGGTCGGAGGGGCGCACGGCCACCGTCCAGGCGCCGATCCCGACGTCCGGCCGCGCGCTGGCAGGCGCCGCCAGGGCGGGGGTGGGCGCAGACGAGGCCGCCCTCGGTCGCGCAGCAGCCTTCTCGGGCGCCAGGGGCAGGGGTACGGGGGACCGCGCCAGACCCTCGACGGCCGCGCGCCGGCGGGCCGGCTCCGGAGAGAGCAGATCCTCCAGCAGCCGCGCGGTGGAGGCGGGCAGGGAAGGGTTCAGGTCCGCGGCGTGGCGCGGGAGCCCCTGCTCCCAGGCCGCGATCGTGTCGCCGGGTACCGCGTCCTGGCCCGTGGCGGCGCGGAAGAGCAGGACGCCGAGCCCGTAGAGGGCGGCCTCCGGCGTGGCCGGCGCGCCCTGGCGGAGCTCGGGCGGTCGGTGCCGGGGCGGATCGTGGATCGCGCCGCCATGGACGAGCCCGAGCGGGGAGAGGCGCGGAATTCGATCAGCATCGAGGTGGATATCTTCCGGGCGGAGGCCGTCCTCCAGGGGAGGAGCCTCGAGGATGGCCCCGCCGAGCCAGCCCGCGAGCGCCTCGACCAGAGCGGGCTCCAGCCTCAGCGTGACTGGCCACGGGCCCTGGCCGAGGGGGCGGGCGGCGAGCGGCAGTGACCCCTCGACCCCTTCCGCCAGACGGGCCTGCGCGGCGGGATGGGCGCTGACGGCTCGCCCGGCCTGGGTGAAGCGCGCCTGGGCCGACGGGCGCAGGGCGGCCATCAGGCTGGGGGCGACGATCTCCACCGTCCCTCCCGCCGCGAGATCCTCGGCCTCCCAGCGCCAGAGATCGGTCGTCCCCGGGAGCTCGGAGACGAGCTTGAAGCGTCCGAGCACCGTCCGTCCGGCCGCGAGCGACATGCGAGCCCTCCCCGCCCCTGTTTAGCCTGTCCGGGCCCGCCCCGTCGCCGCGGGCTATGGAGCGCCCATGGCGCAGCGCACCTCTGCCCTGATCGCTCTCGCCTTCCGCGCACTGCGCGCGACCTGGCGGATCCGGTGGCGCGGACGCGAGATCCTGGAGTCCGCCCTCGCCGAGGGGCCGGTGATCCTCGCCTGCTGGCACGCCGAGCAGCTCGCCCTGTTCGGGGCGCACCTGGACCGCGGCTTCGTCCCCATGGTCTCGCTCAGCCGGGACGGGGAGATCCTGGCGGGGGCCCTGCCCAGGCTGGGCTACGGGGTGGTCCGCGGCAGCAGCAGCCGCGGCGGGCGCGAGGCCCTCGACGAGAGTCTGCGCCTGTTGGCCGAGGGGATGACGCCCGCGCTCGCCGTAGACGGTCCCCGCGGCCCGCTGGGCGTGCCGAAGGCGGGGGCGGCCGTGCTCTCGGCGCGCTCGGGGCGGCCGATCATCCTGATGAGCGCGCGCGTCTGGCCCGCGCTGCGCCTGAGAAGCTGGGATCGGTTTCAGATCCCGCTCCCGCTGGCACGGGTCGAGGTCGCCTACGCCCGCGTCGCCCCCCCGTCGCGCGACGAGCAGGACATCGCGCGGACGACGCAGGCGATCGCGGCCGGGCTCCACGCCCTCAGCGACCCGGGACCCACTCCACCAGCACCTGGAACTGACCGTCGGTAGCGTTTCTCGAGACGCTGACGACGCTGTTTCCATCGACCTTCACGCCGAAGCGGATCTCGATGCGGCTGGGGGCGAGGACCGCCACGCTGGCCTGACCGGCGGCCTCCGACAGCTTGCCCGCGACGACGCCGACCAGCCCGACGACGTTCTCCAGAACGCGGTCAGGATCGAAGTCGCCGCTCAGGACGGACTTGTCGATCCCGCCCGAGGCCTCGGCGTCAATGTAGAGGATGCCCGACTCGACGCGGCTCTCGATGAGCATGGCGCTACTTCTTCTTCTTGGCGGGGGTCTCGGCGGCGCCCGGACGGTTCAGCCGGGCCATGACCACCTCGGCGTTCTCGTCGGGGGTCCCGCGCTCGTAGGGGATCCGCTCGGTCGGCGCGGGCTCGGAGTACTCGCCCGAGAAGCGATTGATGACGTGCTTGACGCGTCCCTTGAGTTTGTCGGCAAGGCCCATGTGTGGAACCTCCTTGAACGAAGATGGATAGCCCCGACGGCGCAGTTGTTCAAGGCTGCCCGCGCGCTCCCTGCCGCGCGCGCCGCGAGGAGGCGAGGAGGCGAGGGGTCTCCTTGACCGGAACGAGCTGCGCCAGCTCGCGCAGAAGGCGCTCGTGATCGGTGACCACGAAGCGCGAGAGGGCCGCGCCGGAGGGCACGAAGACGTCGCGCTCGGGCCAGGGGGTGAGGAGCAGGAAGCTGCGATCGCGGGGCCGCAGATGAATCTCCCGCGCCTGCGCCAGGGGCACGGACCAGTCAGAGGCGCGCGGGCAGTGGACGCGCAGCACCTCGCCGACCAGCTCGAGCCAGGTGCCCCAGATGGGATCGGCGCGGGAGCGCAGCGCCACGGCCAGCGCCAGCGCGCCGCAGACGATCCCCACCACCGCGTTCAGATCGATCCCGCTGAGCAGGCGCGCGAGGCTCCAGCCGACGCTGGAGACGCCCACGGCGGCGACGAGCATGGGGCGGTTCGGTGAGCTCGGCACCACCCGAAAGCGCGCCGGAGAGGGCTCAGCCACCGGGAGCACGAAGACGCCCGAGAGCACCTGCGCGCCGATCAACGCCAGCGCCGCCGCGGTCGCCGCGTGCAGACGCATGTCCCCTCGGGGAGGCGACAGGTGCGCGAGCCACAACATCCCCGGCGCCCACAGGAGCAGGGCCGCCGTGAGGCGCGCGAGGACGGTGTTGAGCGTGACCCTGCTCATCATGGCAGGATCCGCTTATCGCGTGGCCCCATCTCTGGTAGAGTGCGCCCCTTCCTGTGGTATGCAGCGGGAACCGGAGATGTCATGGAAGAACCACTCACGCTGGAACGCATCATCAACTTCCTGCTCGAGACGCCTCTTTTCCGCGATCTTGACCCGACCGAGCTCGCGGAGGTCGTCCGGATCATGCAGGTGCAGCGCGTCCGGGCCGGTCACCCCGTCTTCCGCGAAGGGGACGAAGGGGACGCGTGGTTCGTGCTCTTTTCCGGGGAGGCAGATGTCTACAAAGACACGCCCTTCGGCGCGCCGCGCACCCTCTCCTCGCTGCAGTCTCCGGCCTGCTTCGGTGAGATGGCGATCCTCGACGGCTCGCGCCGCTCGGCGTCGGTGGTCGCGCGCGACGAGGTCGCGGTGTTCCGCTTCCCGCGCATCCCCTTCAACGACCTCCTCGAGGAGGGCAGCCTCGCCGCCTACAAGCTGGTCTACCAGATGGCGCGCGTGCTCTGCGAGCGGCAGCGCAACCTCACGCAGCGCGTCAGCGAGGCCATCGAGGGCGAGGGCCAGGGTCAGGAGCGCCCGCCGCTACGGCACAGCCTGGGCGATCTGCTCGACACCTACACCGTCTCGGAGTGAGCGCGGTGTGGGCGCTGCTCACGCTGCTGGCGCTCTCCCCCGCGGGTCGGTCCAAGGCGACGCAGTCGCCCCCGCCGCTGCCTGAGCTTCGTCCCATGGCCGCGCCCGCTGACGCGGCCTCCCGCTTCCGACAGGCGGCGGAGGCGGCCGGGAAGGTGGGCGCGAGCGCGCAGATCGTCTGTGAGCTGCTGGCGGAGCAGCTCTCGCTGTGCGCGGTCAAGGGCAGCACGGGCGCGCTCGACTACCTGACGCAGGCGGAGGCGGAGGCCTGGGGGCTCGACCCGGCCACGCTCCGGACGCGCCTGGCCGAGGTCGCCCTCGCCGGGCTCCGAGAGGGCCGACCCGCGCCGGCCAGCGTGGACGGGATGAGCGGGCGTTACTGGGTGAGCGCGGAGGCGGACGGGCTCGACGCGGCGGGGCTGCTCCACCCCGAGCGGCTCGCCGTCATCGCTGGCGCCGAGCCGGTGATCGCGGTCCCCGTGCAGGGGGCCCTGCTGTTCTGGGTCCCCGGCGACGCGGAGCTGGACAAGGTGATGGCCGTCGCCGTGCGCCGGATGTACGAGAGCTCGGCGCAGCGGGTCTCGCCCCTGATTTATCGTTGGAAGGACGGCCGCTTCGTCGTCTGGGGCTCGGCGGTGCGCGCGGGCGGCGTGGACGGGCTCTGACCCCTGGCGGCGGCCCTACTCCGCCTCCATGCAGCCCTCGGACGGGGCGGCGGTGGTGCTCTCCGGCGCCTCGTCGACGTGGTTGGTGAAGAAGGTCCGCATCGCGTCCATGTCCAGGCAGTCCTGCTGCAGGCGCCAACCCCAGGCCACCGCGGCGTAGCGGCTCTGCATCGCGGCATAGGGCGTCAGCAGGCCCTGTGAGCCCAGGGAGGTGACGTAGGCGGCGAGCTCGGCTTGCTCTTCCTCACAGCCGTCCGGGCAGTCGTACAGGAACACCACGCCGCCGTGCTCCAGGTTGTGGACCCAGTTCTCGTCGGGGACCTCCTCGGTGTGCACCCCCCACGCCGCCCAGCAGGCGTTGTGGTTCCCGCCCGTGGGCGGCGGATCGTCGTAGACCACGTCGCCTTCGACGTGCTCGGCCGTCGTCGGCTCGTCGTGCTCGACGCAGCCGCCCAGGCAGAGATCACACTCCGCCGACGAGTCCAGCAGCCCCTTCCCCTCGTCGCCCAGGTCGGATCGCTCGCAGGCCAGCGCCAGGATCAGCCACATGCGCCCTCCGCCCCAGAGGATAGCCCAGGTGCTCCGGATCGGCGCCTGTGGCCTTGTTCGGGTGTGTGGACGGGGTAGGTTCCTCCGCGATGCTCGTGGAGGCGCGGTGGGGCTGCTTCGGGATCTTGGGAAGAAGGTCGTGTCCCGGCTCACGGATCGAGGGGCCGCGGAGCCACCTCCACCGCCTGCCCGCACCGCGCCGCCGCCGCCGCGGCCAGCGCCGCCCCCGCCTGCGCCCTCCTCCGCGGCGCCGCCCGCCGCTGCGGCCCCACGATTCCCCGACGAGTGCCGCCCCGCCAGCGCCGCCGAGATCCTGCGCGCCATCGGTCCCGGGCCGCGCCTGCGCGTCGTCAACCACTGGGCCACCTGGTGCGAGCCCTGCGTCGAGGAGATCCCGCTCCTGGTGGCGGTCCACCTGAACCTCGAGGATCGGGCGGACTTTCTCGGCGTCTGTTGGGAGTGTTTCGACGACGACCGCCCGCTGGTCCAGGTGGCGGAGCACGTCGCGGACTTCGCCAGCATCCGCGCGATCCGCTACCCATCGCTGCTCGTCACCGACCCCGCCGAGCGCTTCTTCGAGGCGCTGAAGCTCGGGTGGAGGAAGATCCCCCAGACCTGGCTGGTGGGCAGGGAAGGGGAGATCCTCTGGCGCGCCGACGGGGCGCTGACCGAGGAGAGCGCCGCGGAGCTCGTGCAGCTCGTCGAGTCCCTGGTCCCGCCCAGACCTACCTGACCTGGTCCTGGCGCGGCGCCGGCCCGGAGGGCAGCTCGCCCAGCCGCGCCTCGCCCGGCTCGTAGACGGTCGCGTAGAACTGGCGGTGGACGATGAGCTTCTCGCGCTCCTCGGGGTCGCTCACCTTGACCATCCAGTCGCCGCCCTGGCGCATCGCCTCGGCCATCGGCGTCGGCTTGAGGCCGAAGAGGCTGGTGGCCACGGAGGCGTCGGCCACGAGGTCGTCGTTGAACCAGACCGAGAGCTCGGCGAGGCGGTTGGCGAAGCGGCGCACCGGGCGACCCAGGCGCCGGCCCAGCGCGAGGGCAGGGGAGGGGAGCACGGTGGCGCGCGCGTCCACGCCGACGGCCTCGCAGGCCATCGCGTAGCACTCCCGGGCGGAGAGGGGCGCGCCGCCGAGCTCGATGGTGCGGTTGCGCACCGCGGCCAGGTCGAGGCTCGCCGCGGCCATGCGGCCGATGTCCACGGCCGGCAGGGGCGTGAGCCGGTTCTCGCCGGCCCCGGGCAGGAGGGCCGGGCGGCCCGCGCGGGTCTGCATCGCCAGCTCGAGGAAGGGGCCCTCGTGCACGCTCGCGCGCAGGATCGTGTAGTCCATGCCCGCGGCCTGAACGTGCTCCTCCGCCCGCTTGCGCGCGGCGAAGACGACGCCCTGGTCGGGGCGCTCCACGCCGAGGCAGGAGACGAGGACCACCCGCTGCACGCCGTTGGCCTTCGCCGCCTCCAGCAGGGCCGCGTTCCCGCGCACCGTCACGGAGTCATGGTTGTTGTCGCGCTGCTCCTGGATGACGTTCGCGCACATCACGAGGTAGCGCATGTCGCGGGTCGCGCGCGCCAGGCTGCCCGGGTCGCGGAGGTCGCCGAAGAAGTAGCGACAACCGCTGTCGTTCAGCCAGAAGTACTCGCTGCCCTTGCGCACGAGCGCGCGGACGTCCAGGTTGAGCCTGCGGAGGGTGCGCACGACCTGACTGCCGACCCGACCGGTGGCGCCGCTGACCAGGATCATGAGGTTGGCTCCCAGGGGTTGCCGGTTTGCGGATGGGAAGGTAGCCGTGTCGGGTCTCATTGTCCTGCCCCTGGAGCGAACGTGTCCGAGAAAGCCAAGACGAACGCAGCAGATCTGCAAGAAGAACCTGGGAAGCAGGAGGGCACCTCCGCCCAGGAGGCGCCGTCGCCGGCCGAGCCGCGCGGCGCCGCGAAGAGCGTGGCCAGTGGGCTGCTCGGTGTGCTCTTCGACCGTGGGCGCCGGGAGCTGGAGCGCGCGGCCTCGACCACGCGCGTGCGGCTCGACCTGCGCCAGCTCCGCAAGGATCGGGAGGCGATGTACCAGAAGCTCGGGCGCGAGGTCCGCTCCCTCCTCGAGGGGGGAGAGATCCAGCACCCCGGGCTTCAGCGCGGGGTAGAGCGCATCGCCGAGCTCGATCGCAAGATCACGCAGGTCGAAAGCGACATGTCGCTGGCGGGCATCCCGCCGGAGCCCGAGCAAGATCCTTCTCGCTGAAGGGTCTGCTTGCCGATTTCCAGGGCCGTATATATATGGTTGTGCGTTCGGCATGCCTGCCCTGCGGCGCGAGCCGCGGAGGCGTTCACCCGGACCTCAAGGAGACATGGGGCTGTAGCTCAGTTGGGAGAGCATCAGAATGGCATTCTGGGGGTCAGGGGTTCAAGTCCCCTCAGCTCCACCATGATTCCCGCGAGGGGGGCTTCGGCCCCCCTCTTCGTTTTTCGGTTCTCGGATCGGCGCGCCGCTCGAGCCCGCGGTCGGACTTCTCTCTCTGGCTGGAATGTCCGGCCCGGGGTAGCGTTAATACTCTCGCCCGTTAACGATGCGGCCGGCTGGTCAACCCGGCTGTGAGCGCCTCTCAGTCCAGGAGTCCTGATGACCCTCCTCACGTCGCTTCTCCTCGGCAGCGTCCTGCTCTCCGGTGAAGCCGTCGCCGCTCAGACGCCGAAGCCGGACTTCAAGCTCAACCTTGAAGCCTACGACCTGCCCATGGTCGACTACAACTTCCCGTCCGGACTGCGGGTGATCTTCCAGGAGGACCACACCCAGCCGGTCGTCGCCGTCACGGTCGTCATCGATCGCGGCTCCGAGGCGGACCCGGTCGGGCGTGAGGGCATCGCGCACGTCGCCGAGCACATGGTCTTCAAGGCCAAGCACGGCGACCTGCCCAAGAACTGGGACGTGCTTCAGGAGCTCGGGGCGATGATCAACGCCTCGACCTCCGTGGACTGGACGGACTACCTCACGGTCGCCCCCAAGGACGCGCTCATCCCCATCATGCGCATCGAGGCCATGCGCCTCGTGGACGGCGTGGCGAAGGTGACGCAGGAGGAGCTGGACACCGAGCTCGAGGTCGTGCGCAACGAGCTGCGCATGCGCTACGAGAACGCCGCCATCGGCGCCGCCTGGGAGGATCTCGGGGCGCTGCTCTACCCGAAGGGTCACCCCTACAGCCGCACGACCATCGGCACGCACGAGACCCTGTCGAACATCGACATCCAGTCCGTGCGCGACTTCGTCAAGACCAACTACACGCCGGCCAACAGCACGCTGGTGGTCATTGGCGACATCGACATGAGCAAGACCGGGGAGATCATCCAGCAGGCCTTCGCGGGTCTGGAGGAGCAGCTCCTGGTGGATCCGAAGAACCCGAAGGCGCCGCTCGAGCTCAAGGAGCCGAAGAAGCGCGTGGACTGCGAGGGCCGCGCCGAGCCGCCGCCCCCGGTGGACCGCACCACCCGTCGCGTCAAGGGCCCGGTGGAGAAGGAGACGGTGGTCGTCGCCTGGAGCGTCCCGGGCGGCTACTGCTCGGACGAGCCGGCCATGGACATGGCCGCCAACCTGCTCCCCAACTACATCTACCGCACGCTGGTCCCCGCCTGGGAGTGGAGCAAGCGCGACCAGAGCATCACGGGCCTGGGCTGCTTCCTGGACGCCAACCAGTTCGCCTCGAAGGTGATCTGCTACGTCGAGCCGAAGGCGGGCCTCAAGGGCGACAAGCTGGTCTCCAAGGTGGCCGACTCGCTCTACCTCCAGTGGGATCGCCAGCTCCTGACCGACCCGGTCTGGCGTCCCTTCCTGGACTACGCGGATCGTTCGGCGCGCGCCTCGTACATGACCTCGCTCTTCCAGGGCCTGGACAACGTCGCCAGCCTCTCCGGCCGCGCCGCGCAGCTCGCGCACTACGCGCACTTCACCGGCAGCGTCCAGTACTTCGCGGACAGCATCACCTCGTTTCAGAACATGGACCGCACCAGCGCCATGGCGGTGGCGGAGAAGTACCTGACCCGCGACCGGATGGTGGCCGTCGTCGTCGAGCCGATGGACGAGAACGAGCGGGCCAAGCGCGAGGCCAACGCCCAGGCGGCCAACGGCGACAAGAAGCCCTGGGAGGGCGCCACCGCCGAGCTGGCCTACTCCACGGTCTTCGACGCCTCTGCGCTGACCAACGAGGCGGTCATGCGCACGACCGTCATCCCCGCCGTGGACAAGATGAAGTCGTTCACCCTGGCCAACGGCATGAAGGTGACCCTGATGCCGCACGGATCGGCGCCGCTCGTGCGGGCCGGCGTCGTGATCCGCGGCAGCGACAACACCGCGGAGGCCTTCGGTCTGGACAGCCTCACCGAGGGCGTGATGAACCACGCGGCGAGCATGCAGGAGGACCTGCGCGCGGTCGCCGGCACCATGTCGATGAGCGAGTCCTCCATCGGGATGCGCGTCGTGGCCTCGGGCTCGTCGGGCAACCTGGACGCGCTGCTCTACTCGCTGCGCAGCGCGGTCGCGGATCACGACTGGGTGCTCGCGGACAAGAAGGGCAAGATCGACGGCTGGGAATCCACCATGAAGAAGGACGGGAAGGAGGCCGACGCCTGGGCGGATCGCCTGAGAATGGCCCGCCTTCTGCCCGGCTCTCCCATTGGGCGCTGGTGGGACCAGGAGGTGATCGACACCCTCCGGACCTACACCCCTGACCAGCTCAAGAGCTGGGCGGAGCGCAAGTATCAGCCGGCCAACGCGGAGCTCATCATCGTCGGTCGTATGGACGTCGCGAAGGCGGAGGCCGCCGCGCGGGCCTGGTTCGAGAGCTGGGAGGCCTCCACGGCCGAGGCGCCCAAGGCCAGCTTCGCGCCGCCGACCAGCCGCCCGGACCGGCAGATCCTGGTCTTCGACAAGAAGACGGCCACCCAGACCCAGATCGAGCTGGTCTGCCAGCTCACGCCGATGGACGCGAACACCTACGCGGCCCGGCAGGTGCTGGGCGACGCGGTCTCCCGCCAGGCCTTCCGCAAGCTGCGCGAGGAGGGCGGTCTGACCTACGGCGCGTACGCCTACACCCAGAGCTGGCCGGGTGGAACCTCGGTCTTCGGTCTGACCAGCCTCGTGCAGAACAACGCCGTCGGCTACGCGGTCAAGACCATGCTCGGCCTCGCGGAGGGCGCCGGGAAGGGCACGATCGACGCGGACGAGGTCGCGCGCACCCGCTGGGCCCTGGGCCGCGAGTACGTCTACGGCGGCACGTCCACCGCGCAGCTCTGGGGTCGGCTGGCCAGCACCCGCGAGATGGGCTTCGACTATGGCTTCTACGACACCTGGCGTTCCTCGCTGGCCAGCGTGACGCCCGAGGTCTTCCCCACGATGATGGAGCCCTGCCTCGGCCACGAGATCATCACCGTGGTCGGTCCGAAGGAGCTCGCCGAGGCGCAGCTCAAGAACGTCGGGCTGGCCTACGAGGTCGTGGACTGGGAGAAGCTCCACGAGGGCACGCTCTCGGAGAAGGAGCGCAAGGAGCTCCAGAAGTCCAAGGCCAAGGAAGAGGCCGAGAAGGCCAAGAAAGGCGCGAGCCTCGTCCAGTGAACCCAGGGTCGGGCGGGGCGCTCGCCTCGCCCAGCCACGGGGCCTGAGCCCTGGCTGATCTCGCCTCTCGCCTCCGACCCGCCGCCGCGTCAGTGCAGCGGGACGTCCGGTCCGAGCTTGTCGGAGAGGTGGGCGAAGAAGCGCGCCAGATAGAGCGAGAGCTCCTCGAGGTTCGCGCGGCTCGGCGACTTCAAGAGCGCCATGCGCCCGCGCTTCAGCGCCTGCTCGATCTCGAAGATGTCGTTCTTGTGTAGCATCCCGCGGCGGTCGCGCAGGAAGCCCTCCAGCGTCACGAGCTGGCGCTCGATCTGGTGGCGCAGGTCCTTGAGCTCGTCGGCCTCGCGCTCCTGGCGGTAGTGCTCGGCCGCCTCCTGCGCCATCGCCGAGATCTCCGACTCGCGCAGCCCGGTGGGCGCCTCGATGGTGATCTGATCGGTGGCGCCCGTGCGAAGGTCGCGCGCGCTGACGTTGACGATGCCGCTCGCGTCGATGGCGAACTTCACCTGGATTCGAGGGGAGCCCCGCGGCGCGGGCGGGATGTTGGTCAGCTCGAACTCGCCCAGGCTGACGTTCTCCCGCGCGTCCTGGCCCTCACCCTGCAGCACGTGGATCTTCACCGTGCGCTGGTTGTCGACCACGGTGCTGACCAGCTGGGACTTCTGCGCGGGCAGCGTGGTGTTCTTGGGGATCAACCGGGCGAAGCGGCGCCCCTCGGTCTCGATGCCGAGCGAGAACGCCGTCACGTCCAGGAGGGTCAGATCCTTGACGTCGCCCTCAAGCACGCCCGCCTGGATGGCGGCGCCGATCGCCACGACCTCATCCGGGTTGAAGCTCTTGTTCAGCGGCACCCGGAACAGGGTCCGCACCAGCTCCTGGATGCGCGGGATGCGGCTCGACCCGCCGACCAGGATCACCTCGTCCAGGTTCGAGACGTCCAGGCGCGCGTCGGCCAGCACACGGCGACACTCGTCGATGGTGCGCTGGAAGAGGGGCTCGGCCATGGACTCGAAGGTGGCGCGGGTGAGCGTCGCCTGCAGGTGCTTGGGGCCGCCAGCGTCCGCCACGAGGAAGGGCAGGTGGATGGTCGTGGACATCGCGATGGACAGCTCGAGCTTGGCCCGCTCGGCCGCCTCCGCGAGCCGCTGCAGGGCGATCTTGTCGTCGCCGACCTCGACCCGGTGCTCGCGTCGGAACTGGTCGAGCAGCCAGTCCACGATGACGCGGTCGATGTCCGCGCCGCCGAGCGCGTTGTTGCCGCGGGTGGCGCGCACCTCGGCCACGCTGCGGTCCACGTCGAGGATGGAGATATCGAAGGTTCCACCGCCGAAGTCGTAGACGGCGATGGTGCTGGCCTTCTTGCGACTCTGCACGTAGGCGAGCGCCGCGGCCGTCGGCTCGTTGATGATGCGCAGGACCTCGAGGCCGGCGATGGTGCCCGCGTCGCGGGTGGCCTGGCGCTGGCGGTCGGTGAAGTAGGCGGGCACGGTGATGACCGCCTCGTTGACCGACTCTCCCAGGTAGTCCTCGGCGGACTTCCTCATCTTCTGGAGGACCATCGCCGAGATCTCTTGCGGCGTGTACTGCCGTCCGCCGATCTCGACGGCGCAGTCCCCGCTGGCGGCCTCCACGACCTTGTAGTTCACCAGCCGGATGTCGTCGCGGGCCTCCTTGTAGCGCCGGCCCATGAAGCGCTTGATCGAGTGGATGGTGGCGTCGGGGTTGATCAACATCTGGCGCTTCGCGATGTCGCCGACGAAGCGCTCACCCGTCTTGGAGAAGCCGACGACAGATGGCGTTACACGCCCGCCTTCTTCGTTGATGATGATCTTCGGCTCGGCCTGATCGAGGAACGCGCAGACCGAGTTGGTCGTGCCCAGGTCGATGCCAATGACCTTCCCCATGCGCTCCACCTGTGCTGCCGCGATCAGAGATGCCCACCACATACGATAATGAGCGATTATGAATCAGAGAGCGAGCGCTGTATACACCTCCTCGTCAAGACGCTACGGCTCAGGCCGACATCGGCTAGCAGGGCGCTGACGAGATCCTAGGCCTGTTGGAGGCGCGCTCGCGCGCCCGGGGCCGGACTCGAACCGGCACTCCATCGCTGGAAGAGGCTTTTAAGGCCCCTGTGTCTACCGTTCCACCACCCGGGCGTCGCGGAGCGCGAGCGCTCCTCTGTGCAAGCTGTCACATGACGGCGGGCGCCTCGCAAGCGGGCCGCGATACGATGAGGGCAGAGGAGCCCTTCCATGCTGAGTGCCACCACCGCCCGCGCGCTGGCGTTGCTCCTGGTCCCGCTGCTGGCCGTGGGCGCCTGCGCTCATCGGCGCGGGCCGAAGCTGGTGCTGCCCCCCTGCGCGGCCGAGAGCGGCGCTCGGGAAGTCGCGGAGGCCGTCGAGGCCTGCGTCGCGCGCGGGGACGCCCTCTACGCCGAGCGCGCGCAGATGGCCCGCCTCGACGCGGCGCTGGCGGTCTATCAGGAGGCGCTCTCGCTCTCTCCGACCAGCACCCTCGTGCTCGCGCGCCTCACGCGGGCGCACGTCGCGCGCGCCTACGGCTTCCCCGAGACCGGACAGGATGGCTATCGGCTGGCGCGAGAGGAGGGCCTGCGCTGCCTGACCGGCGCCGCCGACGTTCAGGGCGCGGTGGACGCGGCGGGCGGGGTGTTCGGGCCACGCGCCGCGGACGCGGTGGATCCGGAGCAGCGCGAGTGCCTGCTCTGGACCACGACGGCCTGGGCGCGCGGGGTGCAGGACCTGGGCCTGGAGGGCGCGAGCCTGGACCAGAAGGTGCTCGTCGCGCTGGCCGAGCGGACGCTGAAGCTGTCGGCCCAGCCCGATGACGGGCAGGCCTCCGCGACCCTGGGGCTCGCGCTGGCGCTGCCGCCGAGCCCGCTGGGCCCGGACCTGGAGCGCGCCCAGGATCAGCTGCTGGCGGCCATCCGCGCGCGGCCGGATCGCCTCAGCCCGAAGGTAGACCTGGCCGTGATGGTCTACGGCAGGCGCGGCGACACGGACGCCTGGCGACGACTCCTGGAGGAGGTCGCGGCGACAGACATAAAGCCCGAAGATCCCGACGCGCTCGAGGATCGACGGGCTGTGCTGCGCGCCCAGGAGGCCCTCGCGAGAGGAGCACCTGACCCGGGCGCCTGGTGGAGACCCTGACCGAAGCTCAGGGCTTCCGAAGCGCTCGGCGGGCGGCCTTCCGGCGCCGCTTCTCGGCCAGGCGCTGCTTCAGCCGACGCTTCTCACCGGGCTTCAGATAGAAGCTGTTCTTCTTGATGTCCTTGCGGATGCCCTCCCGCTCGACCTTGCGGCGGAAGCGACGAAGAGCCTTCTCGAAAGGCTCATTCTCCCGAACGGTGACGATGATCAAGTGATTCCCCTTGAGCGACTTTGGACGAAGGTCCGCCTTCTAGCATGGGCGGCCCCAACTGCCAAGGCCCGAGCGTTCAGAACGAGACGCCGGCCGCGGCGCCCACATAGATCATGTCGTGCAGCCCGCCCTCGATACGGATGTTCCCCGAGTCTCCGAGGTTGAAGCGCACGCCGCCGGAGATGTCCACCATCGGCAGCACGCCCGGGAGCCGCTTCGCGCCGTCGTCTTCGCAGACGTCCACGCGCTCGTAGGCCGGGGAGTTCGGCAGGCAGTCGGGCTCGGCGTTGTCCGGGTCGCCGCCGTTCCACTGGATCAGATCCCCGGTCAGGACGGCGACGCCCAGCCCGCCGCCGACCAGGAAGCTCACCCAGGGGGCGGCCTCGATCTCGTGCGCGTAGTTCGCGCCCGCGACCAGGAGCCCGAAGCCGTCGGGGCGGATGTAGTCGCCGTCGTCGTGCTGCGCCGGCTCCTCGATGTCGTCGAAGTAGCCGTCGTCCATGAGGTTGCCGGCGTACTCGACGTAGAAGATCCAGTTCGACGGGGCGGGCTTGAGCACGTACTCGAGGCCGACCACGTAGCCGCGCGCCTTCGGGCGGGGGAGCGGGTTGGCGCCGGGATCGTTCTCGTTGAAGTACCAGATGTCCAGGACGGAGTCGGGCACGGTCATCCAGCGGCCGCGGATGTTCAGCTCCATCGGCGTCTTGCGGGAGTACTCAGCGCCAGACACGCCCACCAGCTCTCCCGGCGGGGGAGGCCCGACGTCGGGCGTTTCCTGTGCCCACGCGGGCGTCCACGCCAGGAGGACGGGGAGCAGGGGGAGC
>CAZKWG010000103.1:0-14729 GCA_964556105.1 uncultured Enterobacterales bacterium
GGTCAAGACGGCCGTGATCAACAAGCGCGGCGCCGGCATGGGCCTGATCAGCGGGCGCAAGGCCTTCCAGAAGCCGCTGGCCGAGGGCGTGGCGCTGCTGAACGCGATCCAGGACGTCTACCTCGCGCCCGAGATCACCGTCGCGTAGGCCGTCCGCGCCGCAGGCGAGGACTGGCGTAAGGAACCGGGACCGGTCGGCGTTGTCCAGTCACCTGCTCCGGAGCCCCCATGCAGCGCGCGACGATCACCGGTCTCCTGGCGGGCGCTGCTGCGCTCGCCTGGCTCATCGCCCCTCATCTCCCCAGGCTCCGGCCCGACGTCGAGCCCGATGAGCCGCGCAGGCCAGAGCGGCGCGAGGCTCCGGACGACGGATCCTGGGGAGACGGCGCGCTCCGCCTGAGCGCCTCGCTGGATCGCCCGAACCTCCTCCGCGACGCGAGCGGGCAGCGATACCTCGTCATCGAGGTGAAGGCCCCGGAGGCCGCAGGCGCCCGCGTGCCCGTCAGCCTGGCCCTGGTCTTCGACACCTCGGGCTCGATGATGGAGGACGATCGCATCGCCCAGGCGCGCGACGCGGCGCAGGCGGTCGTCTCCCGCCTCTCGCCCCAGGACGCGCTGGCCCTGGTGACCTTCGACGATCAGGCCTGGGTGCGCATCCCCCGCACCGCCGCGCTCGATCCCGCCCTGTTCCGCCAGACCATCGCCGGCCTGATGCCGGGCGGCGGGACGAACCTCTACGACGGGCTGGTGCGCGGCCTGGACGAGGTCTCCAAGGGCGGAAGGAGCGGGGCGCGGCGGGTGATCCTGCTCTCGGACGGCGAGGCCAACATCGGCGTCACCGAGCCGGCGCGGATCGTGGACGCCGCCGCGGCGCGCGTCGCCGAGGGGGTGACGGTCTCGGCCTTGGGCGTCGGGCTGGACTTCAACGAGGATCTTCTGGCTGATCTCACCGACGCCAGCGGCGGGAGCTGGCGCTTCGCCGACCAGCCCGGCGCCATCAGCGCGCTGCTGGAGGGCGAGCTGGACCGCATGACGCGGCTGGTCGGGCAGGAGCTGACCCTGGAGGTCGAGCTGGGCGAGGGCGTGGCCCTGGATCAGGTCTACGGGTGGAGCGCGCGACGGCAGAGCGGCGGCTTTCAGGTCTTCCTCGGTGATCTGCACGCCGGAGAGACCCGGAAGATCGTCGCGCGGGTGCAGGTGCCCACCGACGAGGACGGGGAGCGGATCGTCGGCGAGGCCCGCCTGCGCTACCACGATCTGACCGAGGGGCCCGCGCGGCAGCGCGCGACGGCGCGTGGAACGGTCAGTATGGACGCCGCGCGAGCGCTGTGGACCGCGAGCCCGGATCGGATGCGCCTGGTCTCTGAGGCGCTCGCCGGCGACGCGATTCAGAGCAGCGCCAGCGCCTGGGCCGAGGGCCGGACCGAGGGCGCGCGCGAGGAGCTGCGTCAGGTGCAGGAGGAGCTTCGCGAGCTCGGCCAGCCGCTGGACCAGGTCCCCGCGCTGAGCACCTGGATGGAGGCGGTGGACACGCCGATGGCGGAGGCCGAGCAGGACGGCGCGGTCAAGCGCGCGAAGGAGGCAGCCCGTGGCATCGCCCGCTGAACCCCGGCTCCCCACCGCCACGCGCGCCACGCTCCCCTCGGAGACGCCGCGCCGGATCCTCACGCGCAGCGTGGCCTGGTCAGGCGTCGCGGCGCTGGTGACCGCCCTCCTCAGCCTGGGCTCGAGCGTCGATCCAGCGCCTGTCTTCGCCTGTGGACTGAGCGCTGGCCTGGCGCTGGCGATCCCTCGACCGCTGGCCGCCGCCCTCGGGACGCTGGGCGTCATCGCCGCCGCCGTCGCCGCCGACCTTCTCGGCCTGAGCCCGGTCCTGACGGCCGGCGCCACGCTCGGAGTCATCACCGTCGCCCTGATGCAGGGTCCGGGGTGGACGACCGCGCTCCAAGGCGCCTTCTCGGGCGCGCTGGCCGCGGCGCTGGGCGCGCGCCTGGGCCTCGCGCTGCCTGGCCTCGGCCTGCCCGCGCTGGCCCTGAGCGCCGCGCAGGGCGCCATCGTCGGTCTCTGCGCCGCGCAGGTGCTCTGGGTGGCGTCCATCGTCTGGATCTCCGCCGATCGGCTCCCTTCTGTGCGCGTCATCGAGGCCACCCTGCCCGCGCCCTTGCGCGAGCCCGCCCTGCGGGCGCACGCCCTCGACCAGGCGCTGGCCGCGCAGACCACCGAGCCGGAGACCCGGGACGGGCTCGGCGAGGTCGCCGCCTGGGTCTACCGGCTCTCCTGGACGCAGGCCGCCCTGGAGCGGGAGCTGTCGAACCTGGAGGCCGATCGGCTCCAGACGCGGCTGGTCGAGGCGCGAGAGGCGGCGGCGAAGGCGGTGGATCCCCTCACCCGCGAGCCCCGCGAGGCCACCGTCCGGCACCTGGAGCAGCTCGTCCAGCACCGGGACGCGATCCGCCTCGAGCAGGAGCGAACCGGCGCGCTCATCGCCTATGCCCTGGCCTTCTTGGAGCAGGCGCGCGCAGGTCTGGCCCTGGCCCGCGTCCGACCCGGCGAGGGCATGCCCGATCGCCTGGGAGATGTCCTGAGCCGCCTCCGCTCCCAGACCGCCGAGGGCGACGCGCGCCGACGAACGGCGCGGCAGCTCACGCCTCTGGCTTGACCAGGCCCAGCGCCTGCCTCAGCGCCTCCCCGTCGCGGATCAGCGGCAGCTCACGCACCTCGTCGCCCCTGTACAGGAGGGAGCGTGGCCCCAGCACGCCGTCGCGCCACTCCACCCGGATCTGCTCGCCGTCGCGAAGCAGCACGGCGACCTGTCGCGCCCCGAGCCCGCCCTCGACCAGCTCGAAGCCCAGCGCCTGCGCCTCGGCGATCGCGGCGGCGGCGTCCTCGGCGAGGCTGCCCTGCCAGAGCCGGTTCATGACGTAGTACGCCCACGCGGCGACCACGGCGACCAGCAGGCCGGCCAGCACCCCGTTGAGCCCGGACACGTCGATCCAGGTCCCTACCCCTCCAGCTCCACGCTGCCCTCCTGAGCCGGCTCGACATGCGGCTCGCCCCCGCTCAGGTCTACCGTCATCCCTTCGCGGGCCAGGAAGACGGGGATCCGCTCGTGGCCAGCCCAGCGGGCCGCGAGGCGATCCAGGTCGTCGTCGGTCGCGTCCGGGGCGTGATGGAAGAGACAGACCTGCTTCGCGCCAGCCTCCTCGCCCAGACGGACGGCGTACTCCGGGTAGGCGTGACCCCAGGTCATCTTGGTGAGGTACTCCTCCCAGGAGAACATGGTGTCCATGATCACGAGGTCGGCGCCCTCCATGATCTCCAGCACCTTGCGCTCGAGGGCCGGCGGCTTCTTCCCCGCGACGATCCCCTCGTCCGGCCGCGCCAGCGGCGCCGTGTCCGTGAGGTGGACCACCGAGTGGCCGTTCCAGTTGACGCGATATCCGCTGGCGCCGCCGGGGTGGTTCAACGGCACGCCCAGCACCTCGTAAGGGCCGATCTGGAGCGGCTTACCGGTGCGCAGACCATCGAAACGGATTCGCGCCGCGATGTCGTTGAGGCGGAGCGGGTGGTAGATCCCGTTCAGATAGCGCGCCAGCTTGTCCTTCGCGTCCGCGTCGCCATACGCCGGCACCCCGACGTTCACCCGCATGTTCGGCGCGAAGATCGGCCCGAAGAAGGGGAAGCCGAAGAGGTGGTCCATGTGGAAGTGGGTGAAGAGGACCTCCACCTCCGTGGCGTGCCGCAGCACCAGCTCACGGCCGAGCGCCCTGGCGCCCGTTCCACAGTCCAACACGAGGGGGTGGCTGGGATCGCCCGATATCTCGAGACAGGAGGTGTTTCCTCCATAGCGAGAGGTCTCCGCGCCCGGCACGGGGATTGAGCCTCTCACGCCCCAGAACCGGACCTTCAACCCATCACCGCCTGTCCCTCACGATCACTTGCGGACTCGAAGTTTGCGGGCTTGTCGCAGACGCAGTCCAACCCCACGGCGCTCAAACCTTAACACGGTCCAGGCATGCCGTGTGAGAAAGCGTCGAGGTGGTGCGCGGTACAGGATTCGAACCTGTGGCCTTTGGCTCCGGAGGCCAACGCTCTATCCAGCTGAGCTAACCGCGCAGATCACACCATCGAAGGCTTCTCCCCTTATCCGTCGTAGCCGCCGTGGTCAAGGCCGTCTTCGGCAGGCGCGCTCCCAGGGTTGAGGCCGACCGCCGCCCAGGCGCGCAGCGCGGGCAGGTGGATCGACGCCCAGTCGGGGCTGGCGCGCTCTTCGGCGAAGCGCCGGTAGAGCCCGCGCAGGACGAAGAAGAGGTCCTCGTAGAGGAACATCCGCTCGTAGAGCACCTCGTCCTCGCCCCCCTTGCACTCGGTGGGCAGCTTCGCGGCGGCGACATCCAGGTGCGGCCCTCGAAGGATGGCGGCGTACTCCCTGCCTTCCCGACGAACGCCAATCTGAAGGTCCTGGACGACCTTGCCCCCGGCGATCGCCGCCCGCGCCTCGAGCGCCGCCGACGGGTTCTCCCCCGTGAGGACCGCCCTGGCTCGGTCCTCGCCAGGACCACGGAAGGAGAGCCGCTGATCGACCCAGAAGTCGATGATCCCGCCCTCCTCGCCGAGATCCATCCGGCCCTCCTCGCGCTCGGAGGCCCACCAGAGCCACTGGAGGAACTCCGTCATCAGGTGAGGCATCATCGGGCGTTCGACGTCGCTCATGCGCGCTCCTCAGCGCCAGGGCGCAGGTCCGAGAGTCCGGTGATCTCCAGCCCTTGCGAGAGATCAGGGCGGTCCTCGAGGAGATCGAGCGGAGAGAAGGGCACCAGCGGCAGCCCGAAGGTGTCGCGGAAGCGCTTGCGGAAGCGATCGTTGGGCCCCTCCGAGGTGTTGAAGTAGATCACCCAGTTCTCCACCAGGTTCCAGCAGAATTCGAAGACGGCGACCCGCGGCAGCGTGCGGCCGTAGAGCTCGTCCTCCAGGAGCTCCTTCAGCTCCGTGCGCACCGACGCGGGGGCGCGCTCGCGGCGGTGCTCTTCACACCAGGCCTTGATGCGCTTCTCCAGCATGGCCTTGACCAGCCGCGCGGGCAGGGTCTTCTTGTCCACGCGCAGGGCCGCGGCGAGGTACTGGTTGTAAAGCCACTTCTCCTGGTTGGAGAAGTCGGTGTCGAGCAGGTTCTGGGTGAGCACCCAGCCCTCGATCTCCTCCGAGCGGGTCATGCCCATCGGCTCGTGGAAGGCGCGCTCTTGAAGGAGCTGCGGATAGACCGAGCGGAAATCGTCCGGGGGTGCCCCCAGGACACGGTAGCGGCGCACGGTGAGCGCGCCCTTGAAAAGGCTCATCGAGGCTCCGTCAGGTCAGCGAGCGCGTGGCGCCACACGGTCACGACCGTGTCGGACCGCTCCAGCTTCAGGGCGAACTCCCAGCGGCTCATCCACACCACCTTGCCGCCGAGGACCTCGCCCTCCAGGGTCGTGGCGGCGACGAGGGTGCCCGTGTCCAGGTAGCGGAACAGGCGTCGGTCGGAGCAGCCATACCGATCCTGCGGGCGCAGGATGGGATCGTGGGCGCCCTTTCGAGCCGCGTCGAAGCGCATGCTCTTGCGGATCTGCTTGTACTGCGCCGGGTCGTAGGCGTACTTGATCTGGACCTTGGGCACCCGCTCTCGGCCGGCGCCCTCGACGTCCAGGATCACGTCGTAGGTCTCGACGTCCGCCACCTTGCCGCGGAGCAGCCTGCCGCCGTGCAGCGCGATCGCGATGGCGCTCCCGTTCGCGAGCGCCTCCGTGAGCGCGCTTCGATCGCGGTTCGTGGCCATATACTCCAGCTGGCGGTGCTTGCGCAGCACCTCCTCCAGCTTCACCTCGCCCCGCGCCACCTGCATGGCCAGGGCGCGGCTGAGCCCGTGGCGCGCCATGAGCCGCTCCACCTCCGCCTCGCGCGCCATCTGCAGCACGATGTCGTTCAAGGTGCGCTGCCCCCGCGCCACCAGCAAGGCGAGGTTCAGCGGGATGTTCGAGGTGCGGACGATCTCCTCGGCGCGGGCGCGCGCGTCGTCGACCACGCGTCGATCCTTCGGCGGCTCCTCGGGGACGGGTCCCCGGGACGACCTGGGCCGGGCGCCGCTGGGCCTGTCCACCCGGGGCCTGTCCCCCTGTGGATAACGGTCCTGTGACATGGGCTCCCTCCGGGAAATGAGCAGGCTACCGCCCTCCATAACCCGTGTGCCAGCAGGCGCCCTCCAGACGAGGCTCAGGAAGGTCCCATGGCGAGGAAGAGCACGACCAGCGCGTTGTTGGCGACGTGCAGGGCCAGGCAGGGGAGGAGGGAGCCCGACCCCAGGCGCAGCCAGGCCAGCGCCAGCCCCAGGACGAAGAGGGGGGGCACGGCTTGCGGGTCGGCGCCGTGCAGGAGCGCGAAGACCGAGGCGGTCCCGAGCGCCGCGACGAGGGGCCCGAGACGTCGGGGGATCGCCGCGCACCCGAGGCCACGGAAGATGATCTCCTCGCACAGCGGCGCGCCGAGGACGGCGTAGAGCACCGCCAGGGCGCCCGCCGGTGAGCCCTGCAGCTCCCGCATCAAGGAGAGGAGGGCCTGCTCGTCCACCGCCACGCCCAGGCTCTCCAGGAGGATGACCCAGAGCTGGCTGAACAGGAGAAAGGCCGGCAACGCGAGCAGCGCGCGGAGCATCCAGCCCCGGGGGCTCGGTCGGAGGCCCAGCACCGCGGGCGGGACGCGCAGCAGACAGAGGCCCGCCGCGGTCAGGGCGCCGGTCGCCGAGCCGACCAGCAGCGCGGGATCCGAAGGGACCAGGCCGGTCTCCCAGCGCCCGAGCTCGTAGCGCTGCGCCAGCACGGCGCCCAGAGCAGAGCCCCAGATGAGCGCGGCGAAGACGATGACGAAGTCAGCGAGCCCTACCTGCTCGGGTGATCGCGCGCGACGAAGGCCGATCATCACGACCAGCGAGACCCCACCCAGGGCCGCGAGCAGGAGCGTCCCCAGCGCCATGGACGTCTGCCCCCGGGCTCAGGGCGCCGTTCGGGTGAGGACCAGCCGCCGGAAAGGACCATGGCGACCGTCTTCGCCGCCCCGGAAAGGACTCCTGCGAACGCGCTCTTTGAGCTCGGACCAGGCGGCCGTGTCCATGCCGCGGCGGCGGAGATCGTAGAGCAGGGCGCGGTCCGGCATCCACGGCCCAGGCGAGCGGACCCAGCCCTCGGGCAGCGCCTCGAGCTCGGCGTCGGACTCGTAGAGGTGAAGGCGCGCGCCCTCGCGGAGGACGCGGTGAATCTCCTCGAGCGCCGCGTCCGGGTCCGCCCAACGCCGAAAGGAGCCCATCGCGGCAGCAGCGTGAAAGGTCCGGTCCGGGTAGACGATGCGCGCAGGGTCCATGTTCCGCAGCGTGACGTTGAGCCGCGTGCCCTTGTTCCGCTCGCCGATCCCCAGCGCGAGCTCGTCCGTGTCGATGCCGACCGCGTCGAGCTCCGGCTTTCCGCTGGCGACGTACAGGGCCAGCCAGCCAGCGCCGCAGCCGACGTCCAGGAAGGCGCCCGCCTCGAGACCGATGGCCTCGGCGATGCGCCGGTAAGCGGGCTGGAGCGCCCAGGCGGGCCCACGCTGGTTCGCCCAGACCAGCGCCGCCTGCCCGCCTACCTTGAGCAGATGGCCAGGACTGAGATTCATGGCCAAGGATTCCTCCTCCGCGAACACGAGCTTTCGCGGCGTGAAGCAGCCGCAAAAACAGACGCGTTAAGCAGATTACCACGAAGTGTCAGCGCAGCAAGGCTACTTGCAGAAGGCCTCCAGGTGATGTAAGGTCCGCCCTGCGGAGAGTAGAACCCCATGCAGAAGCTGATCCTCCGGTCCACTGCGCTGATGATGGTCGCGAGCAGCGCACCAGCCATGGCGCAGGATGTGGACTCCTTTGCCTTCTCGGGCTCGATGTTCGACACCCAGGGCACCCTGCAGCTTGCTCACCCGCACCTGGGTAAAGCGGGCACCTACTACGCCGGATTGGGCGTGGTGTATGCCGACAGCCCCCTCGTCGCCCTCTACGAGAGCGGTCGCGAGGAGGAGGTTGTCGCCACGCAGATCTCGACGAGATTGGCCGCCGGCTACAACATCGGCAGCCGCGTCCGGCTCGACCTCGAGGTGCCCGTCTACCCTTCGGTGCGCGTCGCCGACACGCTCGGCGAGGGCACGCAGACCTTCAACTCCGTCTTCGCGATGGGCAATATCCGGCTCGGGGCCCTGCTCCCGCTGCTGGCCTACGAGAAGGAGGGTATCGGCATCGCCGCGGCGCCGTACCTGGAGGTCCCGACCGGCTCGACCGAAGCCTACCTCTCCAACGGGGGCATCTCAGGCGGCTTGACGGCCAGCTTCGGTGGCCAGCACGGAATCTTCGGCTGGACCGCGAACACGGGCCTCGGGCTGATGCGCGCCTCCAGCCTGGATGAGACGTTGACCCTCGGGAACAACGTCAACGGCGGCGTCGGGATGCACGTCAACCTGGGCACGCAGTTCCTGGTCGGCGCCGAGGGGACGACGATCCTGCCCTTCGTGGACGGCTTCGATCCCTGGAACAAGCGCAACGTCGAGGCCCACGCCTACTTCACCCACATGGGTGAGACCGGGCTGGTCGCGACCCTCGGCGGCGGCACCGGCGTGCTGGCCGGCGTGGGCGCTCCCGACTTCCGCGTCCTCCTGGCGGTGGCCTACCGGAGCCCCGAAGGCCCCGGCGACCGCGACGGCGACGGGATCACCGACGACAAGGATCAGTGCCCCGACGATCCGGAAGACAAGGACAACTTCCAGGATCAGGACGGCTGCCCCGATCCCGACAACGACAAGGACACCATCCTCGACATCGGCGACTCCTGCCCGAACGACCCGGAGGACTTCGACGGCTTCGAGGACCAGAACGGCTGCCCCGATCCCGACAACGACAAGGACGGCATCCTCGACGTCAACGACGCCTGCCCGCTCGAGCCGGGCCCGATCAAGACGCAGGGCTGTCCGGATCGCGACGGCGACACCGTCATCGACAAGGTGGACGAGTGCCCGAACGAGCCGGGCCCCGTTGAGACCAAGGGCTGCCCGGACAGCGACGGCGATCTGGTGCCGGACTTCCGCGACAAGTGCCCCAACCAGCCGGTGGATCGCCGCGCGGACCCGGCGCGTTCGGATGGCTGCCCGACCAAGGTCATCGTGACCAAGGCGCAGATCGTCATCCTGGACAAGATCTACTTCGACTTCAACAAGTCTACGATCAAGCCGATCTCTCATCCGCTTCTGGCCGAGATCGCCCAGGTCATCAACAGCAACCCGCAGATCAAGCTCATCGAGGTCGGCGGACACACAGACGATGTCGGCAGCGACGACTACAACCTGAAGTTGTCGCAGGCGCGCGTGGACGCTGTGGTGAAGCACCTGATCAAGTTCGGCAAGGTCGACGCGACCCGCCTCACGGCGGTCGGCTACGGCGAGACCAAGCCGATCGAGTCGAACGAGAACGAGGAAGGACGTGCCATGAACCGGCGCGTCGAGTTCAACATCCTCAAACAAGAGTGATTCGGCTATCCTACACCCAGCAAAGGGGCGCGCGCCCATCTGGCGCCGCCCCTCACGGGACTGATCCGTCGCCAGGAGGAGACCATGTTCCAGAGACGCCTCGTGCACGCCTGCGCCGCGCTGGTGCTCCTGATCCCCGGGGCCTCGCAGGCTGACCCGCTCGTCGTCGAGGGGACGGGCATCTCCGTCTCCTACGGGGCCGATGGCCTGGCCTTCGACCCTGACCTCGAGGACGGCATTCAGGCCTACATCGGCTCGACGCCAGACTGGTACGACTTCACGTACTACGAGACCAGCACCACGACGATCAACCCGTTCCTGGCTGGCGCCTTCTATTATCTGAAGGGCGGAACTCCTTACGAGTTCACCGGATACGTCCAGGGCACGGCCGACTCGGACACGATCATCGACTGGACGACCGAGTCCTCGACGGACATCAGCGACGCCAGCACCTATGGCGTCGAGTACGTCTGGAGCATGGGCGATCTCTCGGTCACCAAGACGGAGACCTGGGACGCGGACGGCTTCGCGATCTTCGTGCACTTCGCCGTGACGAACACGTCGAGCTCGCGGCTGCGCGACTTCTCCTACATGCACCTCATCGATCCGGCCGACACGAACTCGTTCCTCAACTCGACGAACACGCGCAACGATCTGAAGGATCTGGACGGCGACGGCGTCAAGGAGTGGGCGCAGTCCCAGGGCCGCACGACCACGACCCGCACGAACAACCGCACGATCGCCTACGGGCTCTGCAACCCGGCGAGCGAAGAGGTCAATTTCAAGAGCGGCGTCGAGGTGACGATCAGCGAGACGCTCGACGTGGGGCTGGACGGGGACCCCGGCGGCGCCAGCTCGGACCAGCAGCTCATCTACTTTCACACCGAGGACACGATCGAGGCGGGCGACACCGTCATGTTCGCCCTCGTGATCGCGACGGGCACCAACGAGTCGGGCGCGGAGACCGCCTTCGAGGCGGCGCAGCCCGGCTGCTGGGACCTGGACGGTGACGGGGAAGACAGCGTCGATTTCGGCGGCACCGACTGCGATGACTACGACGCCGAGGTGAACTCCGACGCCGAGGAGACCTGGTACGACGGGATCGACCAGGACTGCGCGGAAGACGACGACTACGACGCAGACGGCGACGGCTACGTGCCGGACGAGTACGAGGGCCTGCCGACCTACGGTCCCCGCACGGGCGAGGAGATCGACGGCACGGGCGTGGCCCCCGCGGGAGACTGTGACGACACCGACGAGGACATCCTGCCGGGCGGAGACGAGGACTGGTACAACGGCATCGACGAAGACTGCGCGGGTGACAACGACTATGACCAGGACCAGGACGGCTTCGTCGAGGACGACTACGTCGGCGCGGAGACGGTGGATCCCGGCACCGGCGAGGTCGTAGACGACGGCAGCGGCGTCGAGGGCGGCGACTGCGACGACACCGACGACGAGGTCTACGCCGGAGCGGAGGAGATCTGGTACGACAGCTACGACCAGGACTGCGCGGGCGACGACGACTACGACCAGGACCAGGACGGCTACGCCGACGCCAGCTACGCCGACGAGTACGGCCCGACCTATGACCCGGGCACCGACGACGCGATCGATGGCACGGGCGAGCTCGAGACGACGGACTGCGACGACACGGACGACGCGATCGGGCCGGGCGCCGAAGAGATCTGGTACGACAGCATCGACCAGGACTGCGCGGGCGACAACGACTTCGACCAGGACGGCGATGGCTACCTCGCCGACGGCTACGACGACTACACCACCTACGACCCCGGCACGGGTGAGGTGGTCGACGACGGCAGCACGCTCGAGGAGGGCGACTGCGACGACCAGGACGAGGACACCAGCCCCGCCTCCGAAGAGGAGTGGTACAACGGGCTCGACGAGGACTGCGGCGGCGACGACGACTACGACCAGGACAAGGACGGCTACGCCGACGCCGAGAGCGCCGACGACTACGGCCCGACCACCGACAGCCAGGGCAACGAGATCGACGGTACGGGCGAGCTCGACGCGACCGACTGCGACGACGAGGACGAGGACATCAACCCCGGCGCGGACGAGGACTGGTACAACGACATCGACGAGGACTGCGACGGGAACAAGTACGACCAGGACGGCGACGGCTACCCGGCCGACGGCTACGACACGAACGGCGACGGCGAGATCGACGAGCGTGACGGCGGAGACTGCGACGACTCCGACGACACCGTGAACCCGGGCGCCGACGAGACCTGGTACGACGGCCTCGATCAGGACTGCGGCGAAGACAGCGACTACGACCAGGACGGCGACGGCCACGAGGACGACGGGCAGGACCCGGACGCCAAGACCTATGATCCGGGCACCGGCGACGTGGTCGACGACGGCTCGCTGCCCAACGACGACTGCGACGACACCGACGAGAACTCGAACCCCGACGCCGACGAGACCTGGTACGACGGCGTGGACTCCGACTGCGGCGAGGACGACGACTACGACGCCGACGGCGACGGTCACGCCACGGACTCGGTCGAGTACGGCCCCACCTACACCGACTCCAGCCAGACGGAGGAGGTGCCGGGCACCGGTGAGCTGACGCCGGACGACTGCGACGACACCGATCCCGACATCTTCGAGTGCGCCGAGATCCCGATGTACAAGGGCGGCGGTGGCTGCGCGGGCTGCGCCGCGGCCCCCTCGGATGATCGCGGCGTGGCCGGCCTCGCCGGTCTGCTCGGTGTGGTCGGCGCCCTCTGGCGTCGGCGCCGTCAGCGTTAGGCGTCCGCCGGTCCGGAGGCGTGCTGGCCTGGGCGTCAGTCGGGCGGTCTGCCTGGCAGACGCCTAGGCCAGCGCGTCCGCGACCTGCAGCAGCATGCGGGCGATCCCGCGGTGGGGAACGCGCAGCACGCGACCGCTGCCGCGTCCGTACAGCTCGCTGGTGCTGTGATCGAGCAGCGTGGCGCCCCAGAGCACCACGAGGTCCGCGCCCGCCTCATCCGCCTGAGCCTGCCGCAAATTTCGGCGGCGATCGCCGGGGACCAGCGTGAGCCGAAGCCGAGGCTCGGTCAGCAGGGCCTTGAGCTGGCGGTGATACTGAGGGGACCCTCCGACGATCACCACGCGGGAGAGGCCGTTGAGCAGCGCGGCCTCCTGGAAACGGCGCGTCGCGCGACGAATATCGGAGCCGCCGCAGACATCGCAGCGAGGAGGAGGCACCTTGAGGATCGCGCGACCAGGAGGTGCCGCGCAGGCCGGCTCTCCGCAGAGCAGCGAGACACGATCCTCGAGGAAGCTCTCCAGCGCCGAGGGGTCTGCGACCTCCAGCAGGGCCAGCAGCCCTCCCCCTTCGCGCTGCTCTCCGAGCCCGCGCACGACGACGTCGATCTCGGAGTCGCCCAGCAGTCCGCGCGCCTCGAAGATCGCACGCGCCGAGGCCGGAGGGGCGGGGATCGCGCCGCGCGCCTCCTCCAGCGCGCGCTGCAAGGTGCGCCGATGGTGCTCTGCGGCGTCCCGCTCGGCCTCCAGACTGACCAGCCGCTCCTCCTGAGCGCGGATCTGGTGGGCGGCGCCGGCGAGCGAGCCCTGCAGGGCCTGGCGCTCGACCTCGAGCCCGGCGCGCGCCTGACGCTCCGCCTCGAGCCCGGCGCGCAGCTCGCGCAGCTCACGACCGCGCAGCTCGCTCTCCGCGCGCAGCCGCTCCAGCTCGGCCCAGAGCTCGGCCCGCCCCTCCGCTGCACCTTTGGGCGCGGAGAGCGGCGCGGCCGGAGGGCTCCGCGGTTGAGTCGGAGCGTTGCCAGGCGGCGCGACGGAGGGCGAAACGCTGGGCGCCCGCGCAGAGGGCGCGACGGACGGCGTCGCAGGTGCCGTCTGCGGGCGTCGGGCAGCCTCCTTGGGCTTTCCGCCGCGCTCCCCGAGCGGTCGCACGCCGCTGCGCGCCATCAGCTCATCAAAGCTGAGGGCGAGCTCGCTCAACGCGGGTTCGGGTTCTGGCTTCCGTCGTTCGATGCTTCCTCCTCGCGCCGACACGAGATCGGCACAACAACATGCCCCGGCGCGCGGCGCACGTCCAAGGGCTCGACCGCGCGACGCCGCCCGCGGCGCTAGGGCGTCCCGGCGATGCGGATGAGCAGCTCCTGAGCGTGGACGAGAGGATACGCCCGGACGGTGAGCACGACCCCGTGCCGGCCGGAGCGGACCTCGTAGAGCAGCTCGCCGCCCAGCGGATCGTGGACGCGCCCGAGCAGGTGCCCCACATCCACCTTGTCGCCGACGCGCACCTCCGGCACGAAGAAGCCGCCCGCGCTGGAGCGGTGGGTCTCGATGTCGGCGTGCGTCACCTCGGCGACGGTCTCGCCCTCTCCGCGCGCGGGGCCCATCCCCAGGTGCGCCAGCAGACGCGACAGGCCATTGGCCAGCGTCGTCGAGTGCGAGGTGTCCAGCGTGATCCCGCGGCCGCCCACGACGTGGAGGGCCTGCCGACCCGCCGCCCGCCAGGCGCCGACCAGGCCGACCGCCTCCAGGCGATCCTCCGGGCGACGCCAGACCACCGGCAGCGCCATCGCCCGCGCCAGCTCCAGCTCCGGGCCGCCCATCGGGACGCGCACCTGGGGCAGCTCGCGCACCATCGGCGCGCCCGAGTGGACATCCACGCAGATCTCGGCGTCCGAGGCCTCGAGCAGCGCGTGCGCGATGCGCTGAACGGGGTGGCCGGTGGGGTCGCCCGGGAAGGCCTTGTTGATGTCCAGCTCGTCGAAGGGCCAGCGCTTCTTGGCCTCGTCCGCGCCGAACGTGTTGACCAGCGGGAAGAGGTGAACCGTCCCGCGCGGACGCACGATGCGCAGCGTGCTGGAGAGCAGGTTGACGGCGTGGATGCCGTTCAGCTCGTTGCCGTGGAGCCCAGCGACGATGGCCACCACGGGCCGGCCGCTGCCGAAGCTGAGGCGGTGGAGCTCGTAGCTGCCCCGATAAGGAGCCTCCAGTCGGAAGACCACGCTCATGTCAGCACCAGCCGCGCCACCATGCTCCCAGGGAAGACCGCCGGCTGCTCGCGCAGGGCGAGCAGGCGCCCCGCCGCGGGCGAGGTGAGCCGCTCCAGCAGCGCGCCGCTGGTCGGGTCGATGACCGCGCCGAGGGTGTCGCCCTCCCCGACCTCAGCCCACAGC
>CAZKWG010000104.1:0-14701 GCA_964556105.1 uncultured Enterobacterales bacterium
GGGTCCGGCGCTCGAGGAGATCAACCATGCTCACCCTGCTCCTGCCCTTCCTCGCCGCCGCCAACGCGGATGAGCCAGCGGCCAGCCCGTGGACCCTCACCCCGATCCTGCAGGTTCGACCGCGTCTCGAGCTCGACACCCTGCGGGACGGCGCCCCCGACACCGCGGCTGCCTTCGTCTCGCAGCGCAGCCGGGTGGGCGTCGCGGCCGAGGCTCCCCACTTCCTGGCGCGGGTCGTCGTGCAGGACGTGCGCACCTGGGGCAGCGAGACCGACACGCTGAAGGACCCCATCGCCGACGCCGTGGACTTCCACGAGGCCTGGGCGCGCTGGAGGAGCGGCGAGGGGATGAGCCTCACCGTGGGTCGCCAGGAGATCACCTTCGACGAGCAGCGTCTGGTGGGCGCGGTGGACTGGGCGCAGCAGGGGCGGGCCTTCGACGCGGCGCGGCTGAGCCTGCGACAGGGCCCTTGGAACGCCGAGCTCGCCGCTGCCGTGCTCACCGAGGGCGCGCTGGCCGGGACGGGGAAGGACGAGGACAGGCTGGGCGTGCTGGTGCGCGCCGGGTGGAAGCCGATGAAGGAGGGCAGCCAGGGCACGCTGGACCTGCTCTCGATCACCGAGTCGGACGTCGCCGCGGAGCAGCTCCGCGAGACCGTCGGGCTCTACGCCGCGGGCGGCACCGGCGCGCTGAGCGGGCGCCTGGAGGCCTACGCGCAGCTCGGCAGCCTGGCCGGCGCCTCGTATAGCGCCTGGATGCTCGGCGTCGTCGGCACCTACGCGCCGAAGATGGCCGGCAAGCCGAGGCTGAGCCTCTGGTTCGACAACCTCACCGGCGACGCGGATCTCACCGACGACCAGATCACCAGCTTCCAGTCTCCCTTCGGCACAAACCACAAGTTCTACGGGATCATGGACGTGATGTGCTACACGCAGGCCTGCTGGGTGGACGGCCGCGGCCTGCGCGACGCGGCGCTGAAGGTGGACCTCACCCCGGTGGGCAGGCTGAAGCTGAATCTGGACCTCCACGCGTTCCTGGCCGCGGCGAACCAGAGCGAAGACCAGGAGAGCATGCTCGGGCAGGAGGTCGATCTCTGGGCGAGCGGCCCGATCGGGAAGAACGTCTCGCTGTCCGGCGGAGCGTCGGCGCTGACGCGACCAGACAAGGATCCGGACGTCTGGATGTGGCTGATGCTCGATCTGGCGCCCTGAGAGGTCGCGCCTGTTATTGCATCTACGATGCAATAACATTATGTGTGCATGTCCGGCGGGATCGACCTGCGCCCAGGGGATGGAGTGCTCGTCGATCTTCGCCGCCTTCTTCCAAGGAGCACCATGCACGCCCCCGACACGCGCCTGCCCACCACCGTCCTCTCCGGCTTCCTCGGCGCGGGCAAGACCACCCTCTTGAACCGCATCCTGGCGAACCGCGAGGGCATCCGGGTCGCGGTGATCGTCAACGACATGAGCGAGGTCAACGTGGACGCGGCGCTGGTGCGCGGCGGCGCGGAGCTCTCGCGCACCGACGAGCGTCTGGTGGAGATGTCCAACGGCTGCATCTGCTGCACGCTGCGCGACGACCTGCTGGCGGAGGTCGCGCGCCTGGCCCGCGAGGGGCGCTTCGACTACCTGCTCATCGAGTCCACCGGCATCTCCGAGCCCGTGCCCGTCGCGCAGACCTTCGCGTTCACCGACGAGCAGGGCCAGAGCCTCTCCGAGCTCGCCCGCCTGGACACGATGGTGACCGTGGTGGACGCGCGCGGCTTCCTGGACGACTACGGCACCCAGGACCGGCTCCTGGACCGCGACATCGCGCTGGGCGAGGACGATGACCGCGGCGTGGTGGACCTGCTGGTCAGCCAGGTGGAGCTGGCGGACGTCATCGTCCTGAACAAGCGGGATCGCGTCAGCCCGGACGAGCTGGAGCGCGTGCTCGGGATGCTCCACGCCCTCAACCCTGCCGCCCGCGTGATCCCCACCGAGCGCGCCGATGTGCCGCTCGACGAGGTGATCAACACCGGGCGCTTCGACATGGAGCGCGCCAGCGGCACCCCCGCCTGGCTCGAGGAGCTGGACAACGAGCACACGCCCGAGACCGAAGCCTACGGCATCTCCAGC
Source organism: uncultured Enterobacterales bacterium (assembly GCA_964556105.1). GTDB lineage: Bacteria > Myxococcota_A > UBA796 > UBA796 > CAZKWG01 > CAZKWG01. The sequence goes on from CAZKWG010000104.1 coordinate 2,118, forward strand.
TTCGTCTACAAGGCGCGCCGCCCCTTTCACCCCGCCCGTCTGCACGCCTGGCTGCACGAGGGCTGGACGGGCGTCATCCGCTCCAAGGGCTTCTTCTGGATCGCCTCGCGGCCGGACATCGCCGCGACCTGGTCACACGCGGGCTCGACCTGCCAGATCGATCCCGCCGGGCGGTGGTGGGCGGCCGTGCCCGAGGCGCTCTGGCCGGAAGACGCGGAGAGCCAGGAGGCCATCCGCGCCGAGTGGGACCCGCAGTGGGGCGATCGCAAGCAGGAGCTGGTGCTGATCGGCCTCACCCGCCAGGGCATGGACGAGGCCGCGCTCCGCGCGCGCTTCGACGAGGCCCTGCTGACCAGCGACGAGATCGGCCTGGGTCCCGAGGGCTGGGCGCTCTTCGAGGATCCCTTCCCGGAGTGGAGCCTGGAGACGGAGGACGAGGACGAGGACGGGGACGAGGACGAGGACGCCTAGCTGGCCGTCACGAGCTGATCGTCGCAGCGGTCGCAGACCCCGCGCACCTGGACCTCGGCGCGCCCCTCGCGCATGGCCCGCGGCACGCTGACCGTGGTCGTCGGGAGGGCGTCCGCCGGCAGGCAGGCGATGTCGCCGCAGCTGACGCAGAGAAAGTGTGGGTGAGCGCCCTCCGCGTGGCTGGCCTTGAGCTCGTAGCGCCAGGTGTGATCCCCGAGATCCACCCGCAGCAGCAGCCCCGCCTCGGCGAGATCGGTGAGGTTGCGGAAGAGGGTCGCCCGGTCCCAGCCCTCGACGGCGAGCGCGTCGACGACGTCGGCGTGGGAGACGGGCTGGGCGCGATCCGCGAGGAGACGCAGGACAGCCAGCCGTGGCGCCGTCACGCGCAGCCCGACGGCGCGGATGACCTCGCGAAGGGCGGCGTCACGGGTGGACTCAGATGTAGGCATGTAGGCGCATCCGCTCCCAGGGACAATGTAAACCCATCTACGCCCGTTGCGAAGCGGTGCTACGCTGTTGTCGGGCGCGGGCGCGGAGGAGGACATCGATGTCACTGATGCTGCTCTTCATCGCGGCGGCCTGGCCGTGCGCGGGGATCTTTCACGAGGACGGCGCCCTGGCGGAGTCGGAGGTCCAGGAGGTCCTCCTGACCGCCGGCGACGGCCAGGTCACGGCCTCCTACCGTGTCTCCTACGAGGGCGACGCCGCGGCCTTCGGCTGGGTGATCCCCATCCCCGGCGCCTTCGTCAGCCTCGAGGACGGCGACGGCGAGGTCTTCGACGGCCTCGCGGAGGTCACCGCGCCCTTTGTGGACTACATCAAGGAGTCCAGCGACGGCGGCGGACCCTCCTGCGGGTGCGGCACGGAGAACGCGCTCAGCAAGGGCGGGGGCGACACCGCGGGCGGCGGCCTCGAGGTCGTCGCCGAGGGCTTCTCGGGCACCTACGCCTACACCGTGCTCGAGGCCACCACCGCCGAGCCCCTGCTGGCCTGGCTCGCGGAGAACGGCTGGGAGGCGGGGCCGGGCGAGGCCTCCATCGCCGAGTACGTCGCCGACGGCGGCTTTCAGTTCGTGGCGATCAGCCTGCTGCCGGAGGAGGCGGAGACCAGCGACGGCGGTCGCGAGCTGCCGCCCGTGGACATCGTCTACGCGGGCGACGATCTGCGCTATCCGGCCCGCATGGCCCGCTACGCCATGGTCGACGCCCTGCGCACCACCGTCTGGGTGCAGGCCGCCCATCAGGTGAGCGTGTCCGGCTGGTCGAGCCAGACCCTGGAGCTCATCGAGCACGAGTCGGCCTACGACGACAGCGTCGAGGTCTTCCGCGACGCGCTCTACGCGATCAGCGAGACCTCGCCCACCTACAACCTCACCTGGTCGGGCAGCCACGACGGCGGCTGGCTGACGCGCTTCGACGCCTACGCGCCCAAGGAGGTCCACACGGCGGACGCCCGCTTCGCCGTCGGCAGCACCGACGAGGAGGTGCAGACGACCATCCGCCTGGGCGAGGCGGACGACGCGGACGCCGCCTGGCTGCTGTTGCCGATGTTCGGCCTGGGCTACGGGCTGCGGCGACGCCGGGCCTGAGCGCTCAGGGGCCGGCGCCCAGCGGCTGATCGAAGGCCGCCTCCAGCGTGGGCCGCGACGCCTCCAGCGCGGCGCAGGCCCCGCTTCGTTCGCCAGGCGCGAGCGGCGCGCTCTCCGGGAAGACCGCCGTCTCGCCCGGCCCGAGGCGCCGCAGCGCCCCCGCCGCGGCGTACGGGCGCCGCGTCGCCGAGGCGTCGAAGGCCGCCGAGGGCGTGACGTGGGAGACCAGCGCCCAGTCGCGAGAGACCAGGGCGCCATCGGCCAGATCGAGGACCGCGGCGGCGTCGAAGGTCATGTTCAGGGAGAGCGCGGCGGGCGCGCGTCGTCCGCCCGTCCCGCTGAGCGCGTCGGCGCGCAGGACGCCGCGCCCCCGGGACCGGATCTCCCAGCGCGCCCCGTCCGCGCTGGGCGTCGCCTCGCTCTGCAGGCGGGCTGCGCCGACGCTCCGCGCCCGCGGCAGATAGCTCATCAGCCCCGGGGAGGACTCTCCCCAGCGCAGCGCGTCGTCCTCGGGGAGGGTCAGCTCGAGGCCGAGCAGGGCGCGCTCGAAGAGCAGGCTCCCCAGCGCCGCGATGGGCTGCTCCCGCCGCTCCAGGCCGTGCAGGACGGGGACACGCTGACGGCCGTCGCGGCGCACGGGCAGCTCGATGGCGGCGGCGCTGAGCCGGGCGTCGAGGGCGACGAGGACCGGGGCCAGGGCCGCCTCGTCGCCGGGCAGGGCCTCGGCGCGCAGGGTCAGCTCCTGGACCAGACAGGCGAGCGCCCAGCCGCCGGGCTCGACCACCGCCGCCTCACAGCTCAGCACGAGCTGGAGCTGGACGCGATCCACCCTCGCTTGTAGCTGCTCGCCTGCGTCCAGGGTCAGCGGCTCGGGCAGCTCCACACAGGTGTCGAAGGCGTAGACGCGCGGGCTGCCGGCCTCCCACCGCCAGCTGGGACCGGCGGGCGCGAGGGGCGCGGTAGGGACGGGATCGGCGGCGAGGGCCACACCCAGGAGGAGGAGCGAGAACATGCGCTCCTATAGCCCGGCAGCGCCAGACGGCGTCCCCCGCGTCCAGCGGAGCGTGAGCGTCCAGGGCCCGGGCTCCACCGCCAGGATCACGCCCTCGGCCCAGCTCCCGGCGAGGCGGGCGGGGCCCTCGACAGCGCGCAGGGCCCAACCCGCGGGCGTCGCCAGCCAGAGCCGCCCGGCGCGCGGGGGCAGGTCTCGGCAGCAGAGCTCGGTATGGTCCGCGGTGAACCGTTCGGAGATGCGGCCGTCCACCAGACCGGTCAGGTGCAGGTCGGCGCCGACGAGACGCGGGTGATCGCCCCGCGGCGTCTCCCACCAGGCCCGCACGCCGTGCGAGGGCACCTTCAGCTCCCGCGCCGACAGGGGGGCGTGCTCCCAGGCGTCGAAGCGCCAGACCTCGGCGGGCTCCAGCGGGCGGGTGGTCGACCTCGACCCCCAGTGGATCTCCGCCACGAGACGGCGGTCCTCTCCCTCGAGCAGGAAGCGCTCGGGGAAGGGGCGCAGGAAGAGGTCCGGGCTCTGCGGGCGCAGCGAGGTGGGAGGCAGCACGCTGGCCAGCAGGGCGCGGCGCGCCTCGGGGACGGCGTCGAGATCGTCGCTGATGATCCCGAGCCCGCCGGTCATCCCCGCCACCGTGACCAGCAGCCGCACCTCGTCGGCGTCGAGGTCGGTGTCCTGGTCGCGGACCAGCAGGCAGTCCGGGTCATTCAGCCACCAGCGCCGGTGCATGGCGGCGCGGGTGATGTTGTTCCGCGCGCTCTCCATGAGCGAGGGCGCCCCGCAGTCGGCGCCCACCAGCCCCACCAGCCCCACCCCCCAGCGCTCCTTGACGTCGCCCGAGACCCGCATCCCGTCCACGAGGCCGACGCTGGGCAGGATCGGGGCGCCGCAGCCGAGGAGGAAGCCGTCCCCGACCGCGTCGCGGATGACGCTCATGCCGAGGCGATAGCTCTCCACGGGCGAGACGGCGGGGTTCTTTCGTTGGGCATGCCGCAACGCAGCATAGAGGAAGTCCAGCTTGAAGAAGGTGAAGCCCTCCTCGCGCAGCCCCCGGAAGAGGGTGTGCAGCCACGCGCGGGCGCCCTCGTGGCTGAGATCCAGACCCACGAGGCGATCGCGCCAGGCGGGGTTCAAGCCACAGTCGATGATCTCGCCCAGCGGGTCGCGCAGCACCCAGTCGGGATGATCCTGAACGAGCTGGCTCTTCCGCCCGGCCATGAACGGCGCCGTCCACAGGCCAGGGTTGTAGCCGAGCGCGCGGATGTCCTGGGCCATCGGCCCCAGCCCCCGCTTGAACTTGCCGTTCAGCGAGCGCCAGTCGCCCACCGCGGTCTGGTAGCCGTCGTCGAGCTGCACCAGCGAGAGCCCGAGCGGGCCCAGCCCCGCCATCGCGCGGGCGTTGCGCACGACGTCCTCGTCCTTGACCTTCGTGTAGAAGTGGTACCAGGAGCACCAGCCGGAGACCACGGGCTCGCGCGCCAGCCGGGCCAGGTCCACGCCGTTCTCCACGGCCGCCTCGTCCAGGTAGCGCTCCAGCGTGGCGTCTGCGGGGCCGAAGCCGACGCGCAGCGGCTCCAGCGCGAGCGCCTCGCCAAAGCCCAGGGTCCGCCCGCCGAAGTCGAGGGTGGCGACCAGGAAGGGGGTCGCGCCCTTGCCGAGGAAGATCTCGCCGAGCCCGACCCGGTTGGCCAGGAAGCCGACCAGCAGGCCCTGCCCGTCCTGGGTCAGCAGCGTGTAGCCGTGGCTGGCCATGCCCGGCGGTCCGCCCCACCAGCGCGAGTCGATGTAGTGGTTGGCCACGGCGAACGAGCGCGAGAGCGGGCGGCGGGGCGGCTGATCCCAGCGGAGCGAGGCGGTGGGCGTCCAGCTCGCGTAGCCCTGCCGGAAGAAGCGCAGCTCCCCGGGGCGCTGCAGCAGCGCGGTGGAGATGGTGAAGCCCGTGTGGGCGAGCCGCAGCGGCTTCGTCGCCTCCAGGGTGGCCAGGAGCCGGAAGCCGTCCGCGTCCGGCTCCACCCGGAGCTGGAGTCGAAAGCCCGGGCCCCTCCAGCTCCAGCCGCCCTCGCTGTCCTCGACCTGCTCCTCGCCGGTCCAGGGTACGATCTGCTCGGGGCGGTCGCGGAAGACGGCGCCGACGTGCGGCTGCAGGTAGATCGGGCCGCAGCCCAGCCCGTCCAGCTCCACCAGCCCGTGCTGCGCGTCCCAGCGCGCGGTGCCGCTCAAGCGCCGCCCGCCTTCGCCGCCAGGCGGGCCTGCAGGGCGCGCTCGTCGGCCGGGAAGGTGCGGGCCATGTACAGGAGGGTGATCCCGCAGAAGATCCAGAAGAGGTTCGCCACGTTGAACGCCGTGACGCGCCCGAAGCTGGCCACCAGCACGCCGATGATGGCCGGCCCGAAGCCGCGACCGAGATCATCGGCCAGGTTGTACAAGGAGAACACGCTGCCGCGGGTCTCCGGCGCCGTGACGTTGATGAGGATGGTGCGCACGTTGGGGCCGGTGATGGCCGCCAGGAGGCCAGTCAGGACGCCGAAGATCATCGGCATGGTCAGGCTGGCGTCCGGCCCTGACTGCGCCGGGTAGTTGAGCAGGGCCGCCGTGGGCAGGATGCCGAGCAGAGTGGTCGCCCCGCAGAAGAGCGGCAACAAGGCGGGGTTCCGGTTGTAGAGCCGGTTTCCGACCAGGCCGCCCAGGAAGCCGCCCAGGATGGCGGCGCCGCCGATCAGCATCACCAGCAGCGTGGCGCTCTGGATGCTGTAGCCCTTGTCGTGCGAATAGAAGTCGTTCAAGAAGACGAAGAACACGCCCCAGGGCACCGTGCCCGGGATGCCCTGGACAAAGGCCAGCACCGCCGTGCGCGCCTTGAACACCTCCTTGTAGTCCGACCAGCGCACCTTGCCGCCGTGCTCGGCCGCCCCGCCGCCGGCGAAGGCCGCCTCGCTCTGCCCGCGCACCGGCTCGCGCACGGCCGCCAGGAAGACGAAGGCCAGCAGGAAGTTCGGCGCGCCCACGATGAGGAAGGGCAGGCGCCAGCCATGCTCCGGGCCCAGCATGCCGGCCAGGAGCTGGCCCATCGCGATGCCGAGCCCCATGGCGAAGCCGATGGTGGCCGTCGCGTTTCCGCGCTTGTTTGCCGGGTAGAGGTCGCCGATCAGCGAGTACAGCAGGGGGATGGCCCCGCCGATGCCGATGCCGGTCAGCGCGCGGCAGAGCAGCAGCTCATCGTAGGTCCGGGCGTAGCCCGTCAGAAAGCAGGGGAGCGCGCCGATGATCAGCGTCAGCGCGTAGAGGTTGCGCCGGTTGACCCGGTCGGTCAACCAGCCCACCCCGAGCGAGACCACGCCGCCCAGCATCCAGAACCAGACGGCCACCTCGCCGCCCAGCTTCTGGTCCTTCTCGACGTCGGAGAACCCGAACTCCTGGGCGATCAGGCTCAGGTTCGGCGCCATCAGGTTCTGATCGGCGAACAGGAAGAAGCTGGTGAGCCCGAGCAGGCCCATCGAGAGCGTGGTGCGTCCGCGATCCGTCATTCGAATCTCCCGCTCGCGAGCCTACCAGAATCGAGGGCGCCGGCCCTCAGCGACCGCTCGCCGCGCGCCTGCGCAGGACCAGCGCCTCGTCCCCGCCGACCAGGACCCGCGCGCCCTCCAGACCTGACCCCTCCCGCCGCGCGTTGGAGAAGGCCACCTCCCAGGGTCCTGGCGGCAGCTCCACGCCGAGCGCCGCGGCGCCGAGGTTCAGCAGCACGAGCATCGCCTCGCCCGCCGCCTCCCGCCGCCAGGAGAGCAGCTCGCCCTGGCGAGGGAGGAGGGTCATCGTCCCGCCGCGCAGCGCGGGGCTCTGCCGACGAAGGGCGAGCAGGCGCCGCCAGACCTGGAGCAGCGAGCCCGAATCGGCCTCTTGAACCTGGACATTGCGCTCGGGCGTGTCCGGGTTGAGCGGCAGCCAGGGCGCGCCCTCGCTGAAGCCGCCCTCGGGGCGCCAGGGCATCGGCGTACGACAGCCGTCGCGGCCGCGGTAGAAGGGCCAGAAGCGTTTACCCACCGGATCCTGGAGCTTCGCCCTCGGGATCACGCCGTCCCGCAGGCCGATCTCCTCGCCATAGTACAGGTAGGGCGTCCCGCGGAGCGTCGTCACCAGCGTCGCGGCGACGGCGAGCTGGGCGTCGGTCCGCCGCGCCCCCACCCGGCCCTGGACGCGGCTGGCCGCGCGGGGGAAGTCGTGGTTGGAGAGGACCCAGGTAGGCCACGCCTCTGCCGAGAGCGCCGAGAGCTGCGCCTCGATCCCCGCCAGGACCTTCGCCGCGCTCCAGCGGGCGCGCAACAACCCGAAGTGGAAGGTCATGTGCAGCGCGTCCTGGCCGCTGAACCGTCCCGCCGCGCTGTACTCCGAGGTCGCCAGCGTCTCGCCCACCAGCGCCCCGTCATAGGGCTCGACGACGGCGCGCATGCGGCCGAGCAGCTCCCGCAGCTCCGGCTGGTCCTGGTCGTGGACGTGGCGCTGGCCGATGTAGGGGTAGAGCAGGCCGGCCGGGTTCCAGGTGCGGGGGTTGTCGGCGAGGGTCGGGTGCTTCAAGTAACAGTTGTAGACGTCCTGACGGAAGCCGGCGACGCCGCGATCCAGCCAGAAGCGCATCACGTCGTGGATCTCCCGCTCGACGGCCGGGTTGCGCCAGTTGAGATCCGGCTGCTCGGGCAGGAAGAGGTGAAGGTAGGCCTCGCCAGAGGGGTCGTCCTGCCAGGCGGAGCCGCCGAACACGCTCGCCCAGTTGTTCGGCGCCTCGCCGCGCGGCCCCCGCGGGCGCCAGAGGTAATAGTCCCGGTAGGGGTTGTCCGGCCCCTTGCGGCTCTCCTGAAACCAGGGGTGCTGGTCGGAGCTGTGGTTGACGACGAGATCGAGGATGACCCGGAGCCCGAGCGCCCGCGCCTCGGCGATCAGCGCGTCCATGTCGCCCAGGGTGCCGAAGATCGGATCCACCCCGCGGTAGTCGGAGATGTCGTAGCCGAAGTCCTTCTGCGGGCTCGGGTGGATGGGCGAGAGCCAGAGCGTGTCCACGCCGAGCGCCTGCAGGTGCCCCAGGCGCGAGCGGATCCCGTTCAGATCGCCGACGCCGTCGCCGTTCGAGTCCTGGAAGCTGCGCGGGTAGATCTGGTAGACCACCGCCTCCTTCCACCAGGGGGCGAGACACGAGCCGTCGATCATGGCGAAGACCTCCCGGTCGGCGTATCCTCCGCGGTATCGCTCGTCCCCCACGCCGGAGCTCCCATGCGCCTCGCGATCCTCCTCGCCCTCGTCGCCGCCTCCTGCGCCCGGCCCGCCCCCGTCGAGGCGGGGCCGGGAGAGACCACCGCCGCCGAGGCGCCGCAGGAGCAGGGCACGAAGGAGGCCCCTCCTCCCGCGGCCGGGCAGGCGGCGGCCATCTTCGCTGGCGGCTGCTTCTGGTGCACGGAGTCCGACTTCGAGTCGGTAGACGGCGTGATCTCCGTCGAGAGCGGCTACATCGGCGGGCCCGAGCTGGCGCCGACCTACGAGCAGGTCAGCGCCCACCGCACCGGGCACGCCGAGGCGGTGCGCGTGCTCTTCGACCCGGCGAAGGTCAGCTACGAGCAGCTCCTGGAGCGCTTCTGGCGCACCATCGATCCGTTCCAGGTAAACGCGCAGTTCTGTGACCGCGGCAGCCAGTACCGCTCGGCGATCTTCCCGCTGGACGAGGCCCAGAAGAAGGCGGCCGAGGCGTCCAAAGCGGCGATCGACGCGCGCTTCGAGCAGCCCATCGCCACCACCATCGAGACCCCAACCCCCTTCTGGCTGGCCGAGGACTACCACCAGGACTTTTATAAGACCAACCCGGCCCGCTACTACAGCTACCGGCTGGGCTGCGGCCGCGACGCCCGCACGAAGGAGATCTGGGGCGACGAGGCCGCCGCGCACTGACCGTTACCGTAACGGTACCATCGAGAGCGCGTCCTCCGGGCAGACGCGCACGCAGGCGGGCGCGCCCTCCCGGTCCTGGCAGCCATCGCACTTGATCGCCACCGTGAGCGCGTTGACGCGGCGGATCGCGCGGCGGTCGCAGGCGGAGATGCAGGCGCCACAGCCGGTGCAGCGCGGCTCGACCAGGGTGACGGCGCCGGACGGCCAGGCCAGCAGCGCGTGGTGCGGGCAGGTGCCGACGCAGGGGTGGGGCTCGCAGTGGTCGCAGACCTCGATGCGCCAGCTCCCGGCGCCGTCTGGACCCCTGAGCGGACGGATGGCCAGGCGGCGGCGGTCGTAGACCAGCGGGTGATCGAGGTCGCCGCCGGGCACCGGGCCGTAATGATCCTCGACGCAGGCCAGCTCGCACAGACGGCAGCCGGTGCAGCGCGCGGGGTCGAGCGCGAGCATGGCGTCGGGGGGAGGCGCGGGCCGGACCATACTCCTCCTGTAACTGTCTCGGAGCTGGGCTATCGTTCTTCGTTGGAGGTCACGATGTTCCCGCTCTGGTTTCTCCTCTCCTTCCTCGCCTGCGACGAGTCCTGCCCCGAGGTCAGCCGAATCGACGGCGGCTGGGCGGTCTACTCCGAGGGCGCTAGCTCCACCGTGAGTGGATCCAACGCCGGCAGCTTCCCCTGGGAGGACGTCTTCGTCGAGGCCTGGTCGGAGTGGGATCTCGCCTGGGTGGCGGGGCGCGGGGACTTCAACCTGGACGTGGACGGCCAGCCCTTCATCGCCAGCTACACGCCGGACCCCGTGGACTGCGACGCGTTCACGCTCTCCTTCGACGGGCGCTACCTGGGCGAGGCCGGCACCACGCACGACTTCACCTGGACAGGCGAGCTGGTGCGCGCCGGCTCCCACCTCGACGGCGTGTTCAGCTTCGAGGACAGCTGGTCCGACGCGAGCGCTGGCCAGGAAGGTACGCTCTCCCTGCAAGGGGGGACCCTGTCGGCCAACACGCGAACCGAGTGAGTTATGCTCCTGCCCGCCGGGAGCCTCCGTGAGCGACGTCCTTCCCTTTACGACCGCGACCACCGCCGACGGGCGTCTGTGTGAGCTCTTCGAGGCGCTGGGCGCGGTCAAGGGTGGGAAGCTCTTCCGAGGCCGCCTGTCGGGCGCCGCCGGCTTCTCCAAGATCGTCGCGATCAAGATGGTGGAGCAGGGCAGCGCCGAGCTCGCCGAGCTCGGTCAGCGCCTGCGGGACGAGGCGCGGCTGCTGGCTTTTCTCAAGCACCGCGCCATCGTCACGGTGGACGATCTCATTCAGGTCGGCGGTCGCTGGGCGGTCGTCATGGAGTTCGTGGACGGCCGCGACCTGTCCGCGCTCATGGCGGGCGGCGCGCTGCCGCCGCGGGTCGTCTCCGAGATCGCGCTGGAGATCGCCAGCGCCCTGGCCGTCGCCCACGAGGCCACCGACCCCGCGACGGGTCAACCCCTGGGTCTGGTCCACCGCAACGTTCAGCCCTCGAACATGCGCGTGACGCCCAAGGGCGAGGTGAAGCTGGTGGGATTCGGCTTCGCCCGCGCGCGCTTCAGCGGGCGCGAGGCCCAGACCGGCTACCTGACCTTCGACCAGGCGGGCTTCCTGGCCCCAGAGCGGCTGCTCGGCCAGGACAGCGCCGCCAGCGACGTCTACGGGCTCGGCGCCTCGCTGGCCAGCGCGCTCCTCGGCGAGAACATCCGCTCCCTCTCGCCCATCTCGTCCAGCCACGCGGCGGGGGTGGCGGAGATTCGTGGGCGCCTGCTGTCCTCGCTGTCGGGCCCGGAGAACACGGCCCTGGTCGAGCTGATCGCGCGAACCATCCTCTACGCGCCCGAGGCCAGGCCCACGGCCCGCGCTCTGGAGACCGAGCTGGGTGAGCTGCTGGGGCGGATCCAGGGGCCGACCCTGCGTCGCTGGGCGCCCGAGAACGTCAAACCCTACGCCCCGCCGCCGCCCGCGCCTGTCGTGCCCGAGGTCGAGCCCCGGCCCGTCCCCGCCGTGAACCTGACCTTGGAGTCTCCCGAGGCCGCCCGACGGGCCGAGTCGCGGATGCCCAGCCCGGCCGCCGAGCGCGGGCGCGCGGGCCCCACGCCGCCGCCGCTCGGGAAGGGGTCGCGCGGGCGCCCCAGCCGGACCTCCGTCCCGGAGCCGAGCCCCGAGAGCGTCTCCCCGCAGCGGCGCGTCGTGATCATCGCCGTGCTGGGCAGCGCGGCGCTGGCCTTCTTCCTCGGCGCCGCCGTCCTGATCTTCCTGGCCCTCACGCTCAGCGAGCGCTGACCCACGCGCGGCAGGATCCCGGTTTTCGGGATAATCGCCCGGCCATGTACAACCTCCTCATCGCGCTCGGCGTCGGCTCCCTCGGCTTCCTGCTCGGGTGGTACGGCGGGAACACCTGGGTGGCCGGGATCTTTCCGGCCTTCATCCTCCTGCTCGTCAGCTACTTCTTCCTCGCGCGGCGCACCGGGCAGCAGCTCGAGGCGATCATGCGCCGGGCGATGGCCGAGGTCGAGGCCCTCAAGCCGGAGAAGCTCGCGGCCCTCGCGCAGCGCACCCGCTCGGAGAAGGCCGTGCGCGAGGCCCAGGCCAACGCCCTCCAGAAGGTGCGGGCGATCATGCAGGAGGGCTTCGCGCTCGCGCCCTGGCAGTTCCTCGTCGCCTCCCAGCTCCACGCGCAGATCGGCGCGCTCGACTACCAGGAGGGCAACTACGAGGAGGCGCGCAAGCACCTGAGCAAGACCTGGACCCGCAACTGGATGGCCCAGGTGCAGCTCGCGGCCATCGAGTGGCGCGACGGCAAGAAGACCGAGGCGCTCAAGCGCCTGGACAATGCCAAGGGCGGCGGTGAGAAAGAGGCGCTCTTCTGGGGGGTCTTCGCCTGGATGGCCCTGGAGAGCGGCGACAAGGATCGCGCCCTCCAGCTCCTCAGCCAGGGCCTGAAGAAGCTGCCCGGCAACAAGCCGCTGGTCGAGATGGCCGACGCCCTGCGCAACCAACGAAAGTTCCAGCCCCGCGTGTTCGGCGACAGCTGGTACCAGTTCTTCCCGGAGCAGATCTCCGAGGCCGAGAAGCGGGCGATGGCCGAGCGCTTCATGCAGCCGAAGGGCGTCTATCGGCCGCCCGTCCCCCGCAGGTAGCTCGCCAGCACGGCGTCGGTCAGCTCCACCTCCAGGCGAAGTCCCAGGAGCGCGTTGATCTCCTGGATGCCGGTGGGGCTGGTCACGTTGATCTCGGTCAGGTTGCCGCCGATCACGTCGATGCCGACGAAGAGCAGACCCTCCGCTCGCAGCATGGGGCCCAGGGTGGCGCAGATCTCCTGGTCGCGCGCCGTCAGCTCGCAGGCGGCGACCTTCGCGCCGGCATGCATGTTCCCGCGGTGGTCGCCCTTCTGCGGGACGCGGTTCATCCAGCCCCGCGGCACACCGTCGATGAGGATGATCCGCTTGTCTCCGTCCTTGACGGCCGGCAGGTAGCGCTGGGCGATGATGTAGTTGCGCCCCTCCTCCGTGAGCGTCTCCACCATGCTGCGCAGGTTCTCGTCCTCGCCGTGGGTGATCGGGTCA
>CAZKWG010000105.1:0-14609 GCA_964556105.1 uncultured Enterobacterales bacterium
CCCACCTGGAGCCTCGGGTCTCGCCCCAGCGCCTCCGCGACCTCGTCGCGTCGCCCTTCGTCTTCCACCGTCACCAGCAGGCTGCTGATCACCATCGCGCTGCCCTCTTCAGCAACGTCGATGCCAGTCCGCCCCCTCACCCGTTTCGACGATGGCTTCCGGCCGCCACGCCTCCGCTCCTTGCGCCCGGCGCGCTTTGTCTTCGCGCACCCTGTGCATGGCGATTGCGCGCGGTTTGCGTTTCCCCTCCTCTTCCGCCTCGCTCGACCCTGGATCGGGTCTCTCCGGGCCTGCTTCGGGGCAATTTCAGGTAAATTCGTGCTTTTTCAGTCCTCTTTTGTGACTCTCGCGGTTCGCTCTTCTTTTTGGCTCCGTCGTCGTGTTCGAGGGAGGCCGCCGGGAGCGACCCGGGGCGCCGGCTTCCCCTGGCATGGGGTGTGCTGAGGCGATGAGCCGTGTGGAACTTCCTGCATGCAACCTTTGCGCTGGCGGCCCTGGTCTGGGTGGGCGCCACGCTCTCGCCCCGCCAGGCCCCGCCGGAGCGCGCCTTCGAGGTGGAGCGCGCCCGGGTGGCGGCAGAGGCGCTGCGGGCGCGCGACCAGGAGCCGGTGCTACGCGGGCTCAGCCTGTATCCCCCGGGTCATCCCTACCATCTGCCCGCCGCCGGCTCGGCCGACAGGGTCGGCGCGCTGCCCCTTCAGGACGCGCTGGACTTTCTGGCGACCTGGTACCGGCCGGACGGGGCGATCCTCGTGCTGGCGGGCGCGCTGCCCGAGGGGGCCGCCGACGCGGTGGAGCGCCTGCTCGGCGGCCTCGTGAGGCCATCTACGCCGCTCCCGGCCCTTCGCGCCGCCCCCGCGCGCGCCGCCGCCTGGCCCTCGCGCTGGCAGGCGAAGGGCGAGCAGCCGGTCTTTCTCGCCCTCTCCAGCGTCCCGCGCTCGGTCTCCGCGGTCGGCCTCGAGCGGCTGGCGGTCCTCCTGGAGCGGCGCCTGCGCGCGCCTCCCTGGCGCTTCGAGGTGGGCGTGCTCTACCGGCGTCTGGGGCGCGAGCTGGTCCTGCGCGCGAAGCTCCCGGAGGTCCGAGGGCTGCTGCGCCTGGGGCGGACGGGGGGCCTCCTCGCGCGAGCCCGCCAGGCGGAGCGCCGGATCGCCCTGGCCTGCGAGGGAGCGTCGCGCCTCGACCCCGAGGAGATCGCCGCGACGGAGACGCAGCGCCTGGCGCGGCTGGGGCGATCTCCCGCGGCCGTCGCCGAGCGCCTGGCCGCCGAGCTGGCGGGGGTGCTGGACGAGGGGGCGGCGGGGCTGGAGCCAGCAGGGCAGGGGAGCGCTCCGATCGCGCAGTGCGCCGACGCCACGACACGGGCCGCCCTGGCCCTCGTCCCTGCGCCCCTCCCGGGCTGGGACGGGCTGGAGGTCCCCTGAGCCCGGAGCGCTTGACATGGCCTTCAAACGAAGCTAATTCCGATATTATCCTCGCGATGGAGGTCGATCGTGCTGCTCGCCCTGCTGGCCATGAACGGCGCCGCCCTGGCTTACGAGTCCGAGACGCAGGAGATGCAGCTCTCCGACACCGCCGTGCTGTTCACGGGCAGCAACGTGGACACCGACTGGCTCCCCGACGGCAGCCCGCTGGCCGTGCGCTTCCAGATCGTGAGCGAGGGCGGCGCGGCCGTGGACATGGCGGGTAGCGCGGACCTGAGCTGGCCCGAGGGCCTCAACGCCACGTTCACCGGCGAGCCGGGCTCGGGCGAGCTGCTGGTGGACGCGGCCCTCGCCGCCGTGACCTCGTTCCGGTTCGATCTCTTCGGCTACTCCTACGAGTCCGAGCTCGACCGCCGCACGGTCGGCGTCTCGGGAGAGGCCACCTTCGATCCGTTCCTGCTGGACGGCGCCACGACGGAGAGCGTCAGCGTCGCCACCGTCGGCACCTCGACCGAGCTCATCACCTATGAGCTCGAGGTCTTCGCCGGTGTCTCGCTGGACTTCGAGGCCAGCCTGAACCCGTCCGGCACCACGACGTTCTCGGGCGTGAGCTTCTGGGTGGACGAGAGCCAGATCACGGCCGAGGGCGAGAGCGCCTCCGTCACCCCCAGCGGCGACGCCCTGCAGCAGGTCGAGGCCACCTTCGTGGGCCTCTGGGAGAGCGCGCTCGACCTGAACATCACCCCGGCCGCCTCGGTCTGCTTCCCGATCGTCGGCTGTGAGGAGATCGTCAGCTTCGACATCCCGCTCTCCCTCGCCTCGGACGCCTTCGAGCAGGCCTTCGTCCCCGCGACCCTGGAATTCCCCCTTCCGGTGCTCGAGCCCTCGATCGCCGCCTACGACTTCGGCGAGGTCATGGTTGGCGACCTGGTCAACCTCGAGCTGCCGATCACCAACGCCGGCCTGCTCGACCTGCAAGGCGAGCTGGGGCTGACCGGCTCGCCCTACTTCTCCGTCTTCCCGGGGGCCTTCTACGCCGCGCCCGACATGGAGGACGGGGTGGTGCTCACCTTCGCACCCGAGAGCGAGGGAGAATTTACGGGCACAATCCTCATGAGCTCAAATGACCCCTGGCAACCGCTCGTCGAGATCGCCATCATCGGAACAGGTGTGCTGCCCGACGAGGGCGGGGAGGACAGCGGCGTGCCCTACGATTCCGAAGGCAAGCAGGTGAGCACCTGTGGGTGCGCGAGCACCCGCTCCGGGCTATCGGGTGGGTTCTCCGTCGCCCTGATCGCCATCCTCGTGGCGCGGCGTCGCAGCTCCCGAGCGAACCTCATTGCCTGACTCCCTGCCGTACACGAGAAGCGCCGCGGGCACCCGGAAGGGCAGCTCCCACCCCATCAACGAGGACGCCTTCCGCGTGCTCGACGCCAGCCATGCGCTGGTCAAGAAGGTTCGCCGCGGCGTTCTGTACGCCGTCGCCGACGGCGTGAGCAGCACGAACCAGGGTCAGTACGCCGCCCAGAGCACGTCCAGCTGGCTGGAGCGCTTCTTCCAGGAGGAGCACGACGCCGAGCCCGAGGAGCTGCGCAAGCTGCTCCTGGACATCGACAGCGAGCTGAAGGGCGGCGGCAAAGGCAAGGCCGCCTGCACGCTCTCGGCGATCTGGTTCTGGGCCGGGACCGCCTACGTGCTGCACGTCGGGAACTCCGAGATCCTGCGGATGCGCGAGGGCGACATCCAGTCGGTGACGCCCGTGATCGAGAAGGGCAGCCGGGCGATGCTGCGGAACTTCGTCGGCATGGGCAACCTGGAGAAGGTCCTGCACATGGCGCAGGAGCCGTTTGAGGTCGGCGACGTCTACTTCCTGTTCACCGACGGCGTGCGCGAGGCGTTCACCAGCAACGCCGCCATCGGGATGACCTGGGTGCGCGCCGGGCAGGACGTCGAGCGCTTCGTGGCCTCCGTGCTGGAGGCGGCGGACGCCCGCTCGGTCGAGGACGACGCCACGATGATCGTCGTGCAGGTGGTCGGGCTGGAGACCATCCGGCTGGCGGTGGCCAAGGCGCGCGTGCGTTGATCCGGACTCAGGCCCGCGCCTCGAGGGCCTCCCAGCGGGCGTAGAGGACGGGGATCTCCGACTCCAGCTCGCGGATCTCCGCCTGGATGGCCAGCATCGTCTCCTTCGGGCCGCGGTAGAGGGCCGGGTCGGACAGCGCCGTCTCCAGCTCCAGCTTGCGCGCCTCGGCCTCCTCGATGCGGGTGGGCAGCTCGTCCAGCTCGCGCTTCTCCTTGAACGAGAGCTTCACCTTGCGCTCCTCGGCGCGCTGCTCCTGGCGGCGCTGGGCGTGGGCGCTCGGCTCGCGGGGGCCCGTCGCCTGGGCGGCGGCGCGGCGGGCGAGCTCGGCGGCCTCGCGGGCGGCGCGGTGCTGGGCGAAGTCGCCATAGCGCACCACCTTGCCCCCGCCCTCGAAGGCCAGCACGCCAGTGGCCACGCGGTCCAGGAAGTAGCGGTCGTGGGTGACGACGATGGCGCAGCCGCGGAACTCGATCAGCGCCTGCTCCAGCACGCTGAGCGTGAGCAGGTCGAGATCGTTGGTCGGCTCGTCCAGCAGCAGGACGTTGGCCCCCTGCTTGACCAGGCGCGCCAGCAGGACGCGCGCCCGCTCGCCGCCGGAGAGCACGCCCACCTTCGTGTTGTGCATGTCGAAGGGGAAGAGAAAGCGCTCCAGCCAGGAGATGAGCTGGATGTCGCGCCCGCCGATGCTGACGTGGTCGGCGCCCTCGCCCACCGCCTCGTAGATGGTCTCGTTCGGGTCCAGCCCGGCGCGGTCCTGGGCGAAGACGGCGACGCGGGTGCGGCGGCCGACGGTGATCGTGCCCTTGTCCGGCTTCAGCTCGCCCGTCAGCAGCTTGAGCAGCGTGGTCTTGCCCGCGCCGTTGGCGCCGATGACGCCGAGGCGCTCGCCGCGCCCCATGTCCAGGTCCAGCCCCTCGATCAGCGTCCGACCGCCCAGCTTCTTCTGCAGCCCGCGGATCTCCAGGATCGTCCCGCCCGCCGCGTCCCCGGCGTCCAGCGCGATCTCCGCCGCGGTGATGCGCATCAGCGGGCGCTTCGCGCGCAGAGCGTCGAGCCGCTCCAGGCGCGCCTTCTGCTTGGTGCGCCTGGCGCCGGGCGCGCGGGCCGCCCACTCCGCCTCGGCCGTGATCAGCTTGAGGCGGTGCTCCTCGGTGCGCCGCGCGACGTCCATGCGCTCGGCCTTGGAGATCATGTAGTCGCCGTACGAGCCCTCGTAGTCGTGGGTGATCCCGTCCTCGACCTCGATGATTCGATCGACGACTTTATCGAGAAAGTAGCGATCGTGGGTGACCAGCAGCACGGCCCCGGGCAGGGTGGTGAGGTGGTCCTCCAGCCAGGCGATGGTGTCGGCGTCGAGGTGGTTGGTGGGCTCGTCGAGGATGAGCAGGTCGGGGTTGCTGAGCAGGGCGCGGGCCAGGGCGACGCGGCGCCGCTCCCCGCCGGACAGGGTGCTGAGCAGGGCGTCGCGGGGCGGCGCGCCGAGGCGGTCGAGCATGGCCTCGACGCGGTGGCCGATGTCCCAGCCGCCCATTCGCTCCACCTGCTCTTGTAGTCGGGCCAGCTCGGCGGAGAGCGCCTCGGAGGGCTCGCGGGAGAGGCGCTCGGCGGTCTGGTGGTAGCGGTCCAGGGCCCGACGGTGATCGTCCAGCGCCTGATCGGCCGCCTCGCCGACCGTGCGGCCGGGCAGGTGCGGCTCCTGAGAGAGGAAGGCGATCTGCCCGTCGCGGATGACCTCGCCGCCCTCGGGGCGGAGCAGGCCGGCGCTGATGGCCAGCATGGTGGACTTGCCCGAGCCGTTGACTCCGACGACGCCGATGCGCTCGCCCGGCTCGACGGCCAGGTTGGCGTCGCGCAGGACGACGCGATCACCGAAGGCGTGGTGAACACCACGCAGCATGAGGACGGCCATAAGAGTGCTCCGAAGCTAACGATTCGCGGCGTCGCGCGCGGCGGCCACGGTCTTCTCGCCGATGTTCAGCGTGGCGGCGAAGGAGGCGATGTCCTTCCAGGGGCGGCCGTCCTGGATGAGGTGCACCTGGCGAGGGGCGATGCCGGCCCCATAGAGCTTGGACTCGCTGGCGTCGTTGAGCCAGCGCACGGTGGCCTCGGCCTGGGCCGGGGTGAAGGCGACGCCGTCCGCCAGGATGGTCCCGCTGGAGCTGGCCTTCTCGGCGGGCTTCTCGGCGGGCTTCGTGGCGACCTCGGCGGGCTTCTCGGCGGGCTTCGTGGCGGCGACCTCGGCGGGCTTCTCGGCGGGCTTCGTGGCGACCTCGGCGGGCTTCTCGGCGGGGCGGGCCCGCGCGGCGCGCGGCGCGGAGGGGAGCGCCGTCAGCGTCGGGTTGAGCACGAGCTCGTCCTTGTCCAGGGTCGCGGCCTGCGCGGCGGGCGTGTAGCCTTCGCGCTGGAACGTAAAGCTCAGGGTCGGCGCGGCCTCTCCCGTGGGGACCTCGCGCTGCCAGACGAAGGGCGTCTCGCCGAGGGGCTGACCGTCCAGCAGGACCTGCGCGCCCGGGGGAGAGCTGGTGAAGAAGACGCTGACCGTGCGCCCCACCTCCGCCGCGTCGAAGGTGGCGGTGGAGGGCTGCAGCTGAGGCTCGGGGTCCGGCCAGAGCAGGGCCGCGCTCACGACCCCGCCCAGCAGCAGCGCCAGCCCGCCCAGCAGCAGCCCGCGGCGCCTCGGCGCGACGGGCGCGACGGGCGTGATCGTCGGCGGCGGCGTGAGGGCGGGGAGGGGCTGCACCAGGGAGGCCGTGGACTCGGAGAGCGCGGCGCCTTCGCCCTCCAGCGAGCGGCGGACGACGAGGAGATCGGCCAGCAGGGCGTCGGCGTCCGGGTAGCGTTGACCCGGCTCCTTCTCCATGCAGCGCCGCACCACCTCCTCGACCAGCTCCGGCACGGCCACCTCCGGGGCGCGCTCGCGCATCGGCGGGTAGGGGGAGCTGACGTGCGCCTGGGCCATCACCGCCGGGTCGCGGTCATAGAAGGGCAGGACCCCCGTGACCATGCGGTAGAGCACGACGCCCGCCGAGTACAGGTCGGCGCGCCCGTCCACGCGGGCCCCGCGCGCCTGCTCGGGCGCGACATAGTGCGGCGTGCCGAGGAAGAGCCCGTGCCGGGTGACGGTGGACTCCGACGAGGTGTCGTCATCGGGGATCAGCGAGGCGGACTGCCCGCCGTCGTCCAGCCCGCCCAGCGCGTCCAGGTCCTTGACCAGGCCAAAGTCAAGTATCTTGACTAAATCGCGCCCGTCGTCCCCCGCCAGCAGGTAGATGTTGCCGGGCTTGACGTCGCGGTGAACCATGCCTTTGGCGTGGGCCGCCCGCAGGCCGCGGATCATCTGCTCGAAGACGTCCAGCGCGCGGCGGGCCGGCATGGGGCCCTCCTTGAGCACGTCCTTCAGCGCCCGCCCGCGCAGCAGCTCCATGACGATGTAGCAGGTGCCGTCGTCCTGGCGCCCGAAGTCGTGGACGGTCACCACGTTCGGGTGCTGGAGCGCGCCGGCCTGTGAGGCCTCGCGCAGGAAGCGGATCTCGAACTGGCGCTGCTCCTCGGGCGGCAGGTCCACCCGCAGCAGCTTGACCGCCACCGCCCGCCCGATGGGCTCCTGGATGGCGCGGTAGACGTTGCCCGTGCCGCCGCGCCCCAGCAGGCCCTCCACGCGGTACTTCCCGCCGAGCAGCGCCCCGTATAGGGGCTCCATCCCGACGTTCTCCGGGGGGCGCGCGTCCGTAGCGGGAGAGGAGGGAGGCATCAGGGGACCCGTCGCAGCCTCTCCTCTAGCACGGCCACAAGACTCCCGCCGAGATTTCTCAGGCCGCGCAGGCCGTCGTGCATGGAGGCGCCGCCGGAGCGCTCGTCCATACGCACGGGGAGCTCGACCAGGCGCAGGCCGCGGCGCAGGCCGAGCACGCGCACGTTGGCGTCGGCGTGGCAGCAGGGGAAGGTCTCGGCGAAGGTGGCCAGGGCCCGCGGGCCCAGGGCCTGATAGCCGCTGGTCACGTCGCCCAGCAGGCGCCCGCTGGTGACCGTGACGGCCCCCCGCAAGAGCGCGTTGCCCAGCCGCCGGTCCAGGGGGCCGCCGGTTCCGGTTCCCTGGCGGCTGGCGATCACCCAGTCGGCCCCGGCCAGCGCGGCCAGCAGGCGGGGCGCCTCCTCCGGCGGGTGCTGCCCGTCGGCGTCGAGCTGCACGACCGCGTCGAGCCCGCGGGGGGCGAGGGCCTGGTAGCCGGTAGAGAGGGCGCCGGCGTAGCCGGAGAAGCCCTGGGCGATGACCTCGGCGCCCTGCCTCGCCGCGCGCTCGGCCGTCCCGTCCTGGCTGTCGCTGTCCACGACCAGGAGCTCCGCCGCGGGTAACACGGCGCGCACGCGCTGAATCACCGCCTCGATCCGGCCCTCCTCGTTGCGGGCCGGGATGAGGACCCCGACCCTCACGCCTCGAGCGCCCGGGTGAGGGCCGAGACGAAGGGGGCGACGTCGCCCGCGCCCGCCTGCTCGCGCACGCTGTGCATGGAGAGCATGGCGCAGCCGACGTCCACCGTGCGGATACCCAGCTCAGCGGCGGAGATCGGGCCGATGGTCGTGCCGCAGGCCAGGTCGGTGCGGGTGACGAAGTCCTGGCAGGGCACGCCCGCGTCGGCGCAGACCGCGCGGAAGAAGGCGCCGCTCTCCGCCTCGGTGGCGTAGCGGTGCTCGGCGTGGGCCTTGAGCACGGGGCCGCCGTTCAAGCGTGGCTTGTGGTTCGGCTCGTGAAGTTCGGGGTGGGCTGGATGGACGCCGTGGGCCATGTCGGCGCTGACCATCCAGGAGCTGGCGGCGGCGCGCTCCAGCCCGCCGGGGCGACGCTCGGGGTGGTCGCGCAGGAGCCGCCCCATCACCTGGGCGAGGAAGGGGCCGTTGGCGCCGCGGTAGGTGCGGCTGCCGACCTCCTCGTGGTCGAAGAGCGCGATGATCTGGGTGGCGCGGGCGGTCTGGGCCGCCAGCAGCGCCGAGAGCACGGCGTGCGAGCAGAACTGGTTGTCCAGGCGCGCCGAGAAGACGAACTCCTCGTCCAGCCCGCCCAGGGTGGGCGGCACGACGTCGTGCAGGCCGAGCTCCCAGGAGAGGATGGCGTCCGGGTTCACGCCGAGCTCCGCCCCCAGCCAGGCGCGGAAGGAGAAGCCCTCGCCGAGACCCAGCACGGCCGGCAGGTGCTTCTGCGGGTCCAGCTTGAGCCCGTCGCTGTTGACGTTGCGGTTCAGGTGGATGGCGAGGTTCGGGATGCGGGCGATCGGGCGATCGACGCGGATCAGCCGCTCCTCCATACCGCCGTCGCCGCGCACGACGACCTTGCCGGAGAGGCCGAGATCGCGGTCCATCCAGGTGGCGTAGATCACGCCGCCGTAGACCTCGAGCCCGAGGCGCTGGTAGCCCTCGGCGCCGTTGTCGGGGCGGGGCTTGATCCGCAGATTGGGGGAGTCGGTGTGGGCGCCGAGCATCCGGAAGCCCGCCGCCGCGGGGGCGTCCGTGCCGGCCCGCCAGGCGATGAGCGAGCCGCCGCGGGCGATGTAGGCGCCCTCGCCAGGGGGCAGGGGCGTGGGCTCGTCGGTCTCCAGCACGGCGCGGAAGCCGGCCGCCTCCAGGCGGCGCGCGCTCTCCGCGACGCAGTGGAAGGGGCTCGGGCTGGCGCCCAGGTAGGCGATCAGGTCTCTTGCGGCGCTGTTCTTCATGCGCGAGCGGTCTCCAGCGTCTGGGGATAGCACGTCTCCGCTCCCTTGACGTGGCGGACACGCTATCTTCAAGGCGACCCGTCACGGGGCTGGGTCTGAGGAGGATGGGTTGCTCGAGTCACTCTCTCACGCGGACACATGGATCTCGCTCGTCACGCTGGCGGCGCTGGAGATCGTGCTGGGCATCGACAACATCGTCTTTATCGCCATCATGGCGGACAAGGTCGAGAAGTCGAAGAAGAAGCTGGCCTACAACCTGGGGCTGATCGCCGCGCTGGGCACCCGCCTGCTCCTGCTGCTCACGCTCAGCTGGATCATGGGGCTCACCGAGCCGCTGTTCACGGTGATGAGCAAGGCCATCTCGGGGCGCGACCTGATCCTGCTGCTGGGCGGGCTCTTCCTCATCGCCAAGAGCAGCCACGAGATCTTCTCCAAGCTCGAGGGGCCGGTGGACGAGCACGGGCGGTCCACCGCGGCGGTGGTCCCGCTGGCCAGCGCCGTCGTGCAGATCATGCTGCTGGACATCGTGTTCTCGCTGGACAGCGTGATCACGGCCGTGGGCATGGCCAGCGAGGTCTGGGTCATGGCCACGGCGATGATCATCGCCATGCTCGTGATGCTGGCCTTCGCGCAGTCGGTGGGCGACTTCGTCAACCGCCACCCGTCGATGAAGATCCTCGCGCTGAGCTTCCTCATGCTGATCGGCGTGCTGCTGGTCGCCGAGGGCTTCGGGGAGCACATCAACAAGGGCTACGTCTACTTCGCCATGGCCTACGCGCTGGGCGTCGAGCTGCTGAACATGCGCCTCCGCAAGGCGTCTACGCCCGTCGTCCTGCACGAGGAGAAGGTCGCGGACATCGACCCGCGGAGCTGAGCTGTAGCTGACCCACGGTCAGTTACAGCAGGTCGCGGACCCCGTCGACGAAGGCGCGCGGCTTCACGCCGGTCGCCGCGGTGAGGGGGCCAGGGTCGGCGACCTCATCCGTGTCCACGGCGCCCAGCAGGCTGGGCTCCATGTTCGGGACCAGGGCGGAGAGCTTGACGGCGACCGCCTTCGGGATGTGCAGCTTGCGCACCGAGCGGCCCATCGCGGCGGCGATGGTGTCGATGATGGCGTCGAAGCTGAGCGCGTCGGCGCCGCCCAGGTCGAGCTCCTGGCCGCGCAGCCCCCGCTCGAGCAGGGAGAGGATCACGTCCGAGAGGTCGTGCACATGAATGGGCTGGCGACGGTAGGCTCCATCGCCGATCACCGGCACCACCGGGCTGTTCCGCACCAGGCTCACCAGGGTCTGGAAGCTCTCGCGGTGCCCCGGGCTGTGGGTGGAGAGGGCGGGGCCATAGGGGGCGCAGGGGCGGACGATGGCGTAGGGAAGCCCGCTCTGGCGCAGCCGCTCCTCGTCCTCGCGTCGGCTCTCGCCATACGGCGTCGTCTGGCTCCAGTGGACCACCGTGCTCGACGCGTAGACGACGGGCTTGCCCAGGGCCAGCACCGCGTCCATCATCAGGTGGTTCAGCTCGCGCGCGGCCTTGCCCGGCGGGTCCTCGCCCGGCTTCGTGCGGATCTTCGAGGCCAGGTGAACGACGACGTCGGCCTGCGCCTCGGCCATCCGCTCACGATCGCGCTCGCGGCGCAGGTCCAGGCGCAGCGGGACGACGCCGTTCAGGCGCATCGGCGTGCGGTGATGGATCGCGTGGACATCGTGGGTCGCGGCTGCTCTCAAGCAGAAATGGGCGCCAACGAAGCTGGATCCGCCCGTCACGAGGATACGCATGGTCCGGTCCCTGACTGGAGAAGCACCGTCCTTATCCCGTCCGATGCGCCGCTGCAGCCGGCAGGAGCTAACATGGCTACCATGAACCCCCCCTCTCCCAGCAAGGTCTTTCGCTCCGACCTCCTCGAAGGCAAGGTCGCCCTGGTCACGGGCGGCGGCACGGGGATCGGGGCCGCCATCACCCGCGAGCTGACACGCCTCGGCGCGCGCGTGACCATCGCCAGCCGCAAGGCGTCGAACATCGAGCCCGCCGCGCGGGGCCTCAGCGAGGAGCTGGGCCGCCCGGTGGAGGGCGCGCTGCTGGACATTCGCGACCGCGACAGCGTCGCGCGCGCCACCGATCAGCTCATGGCCCGGCACGGGCGCATCGACCTGCTGGTGAACAACGGCGGCGGGCAGTTCCTCTCGCCCGCGGAGCTGATCAGCCCGAAGGGCTGGGACTCGGTCATCGCCACCAACCTGACGGGCACCTGGAACCTCACCCGCGCCGTGGCGGACGCCTGGATGCTCGCCCACGGCGGGGCGGTGGTCAGCGTCACCATGCTCTCGCAGCGCGGCTTCCCCGGCATGGCCCACTCCGTCGCCGCCCGCAGCGGGGTCGAGGCGATGACGCGGACGCTGGCCGTGGAGTGGGCCGCCCGCGGCGTGCGCCTGAACTGTGTCGCCCCCGGCTACGTGCTGAGCAGCGGGATGCGCAACTACCCGGACGGCGAGAGCCTGGCCGCCGAATTGCAGAAGCAGATCCCCCAGAAGCGCCTGCTCTCGGTGGACGAGATCGCCTGGCCCGTCGTCTTCCTGCTCTGCCCCGCCGCGGCCGGCGTCACCGGTCAGACCTGGACCGTGGACAGCGGCGCCAGCCTGTGGGGCAACCTCTGGCCCATCGCCGATCCGGAGAGCTTGCCGCCCGTGACCATTCCGCGCGAGCCCTGGGAGGATTAGATCCACCGCAGGAGGTGCCCCTTGGACATCAAGATCCGATACTGCCAGGCTTGAGGGTACAAGCCGCGCGCCGCCCGGGTGGCGGACCAGATTCAGCGCGAGCTTGGCGTTCCTGTAGAGATCATCGTCGGCAAGAGCGGCGAATTCACGGTCTGGGTGGGCGATCAGTGCGTCGCCAAGAAGACGCTGATGGGCTTCCCCGACGACGACGAGTGCCTGGACGGCGTGCGCGAGGCGCTGGGGCGGTGAGCGCAAGACGGGCGGCGAACATGCCCTTCTGGGGGAGGGGGACTTTTTCCGACGCGCCGGTCCTGAGGTAAACGAGGTGATGTAGAATCTCTTCTGGGCCCGCACCGATAGAGGGTGCGATGAGCCCAGCTCCGGTCACCCTCGAGACGAGGTGTTTACGATGAGCATCGAAAAGAGCCGGTTTACCCCCCCCCGCTCCCCTGATCGTCGTCGCGCTCATTAGCATCGTGGGGTTTACGCCAACCCCCGCCCGCGCGGCCTGCCCTGCGCCTTACCATGAAGATGACTGCACGGTGGTCGTGGATGTGTGCCAGTACGGCAGCACCTCGGTCATCTGTGACACGTACCGAGAGGGCGGCGCTCACGGCGCCGTGGCCTGGGCCGTGTACAACGAGGGGGGAGCGGTCTGCGCCTCAGAGGCAGACTACTGCATCTTCGGCACCGAGTCGAGCGACCTTAAATTCTGCTGTGAGTGGACCGCGACCGATGAGCGTGAGCTGGCCTTGTTCGGCACGCCCCAGCAGACAGACTATCTCTACTTCTACTACAGCAGCGGCGCCATCGACGCGGACCTGGAGAACTGGAACACGGGCTCCATCCCGGTCTTCGAGGGCCACGCCCATGGCCGCGGTGGTGACGATCACGTTTACGGAACCCGGGTCGCCGCGACGACCTATCACGACGAGCTCTACGGGAACGAAGGCGCGGACCACGTCTATGGCCAGGATGGGAGCGACGATCTGGAGGGCGGCGTCGGGGCCGACTACCTCTACGGCGGTGACAGCAACGACACGCTCCGCGGGGGGGACGGCGATGACGAGCTCTATGGCGAGGGCCACGACGACACGCTCCATGGGGAAGGGGACTACGATCTCCTCGAGGGCGGGAGCGGCGCGGATCACCTCTATGGCGGGCTCCTGGACGACGAGCTGTTGGGACAGAGCGGTCCGGACACCTGCTACGGCGGGTCGGGCGACGATCTGATCCAAGGTGGGACCGAGGCCGACACGCTGTATGGAGAGGACGGGATCGACGAGCTGTCCGGTGGTAGCGGCGCCGACACGCTCCAAGGGGACGACGGGGCGGACACCCTGTGTGGGGACGACGACGATGACACCCTGTCGGGGAGCGCGGACAACGACGTACTCTGGGGTGGCGCGGGCTCGGCCGACGTCGGCAACGGCAACGGGCAGACGGGCGCGCCCGGGGACACCAGTGATTCGGGGACGACTGAAACCCGGACGGGCTGCGAGTCCGTCTTCAGCTTCAGCCGTCCCTGCTCGATCGGCCCATGATCTCTTGGGGGTGATTCATGTCCAGGATCGCTCACAGGCGCGTAGAGAGAGCCCTTCTCCTCGTCTTCGCGGCCGGCTGCGTGGAGGAGAGCCCGAAGGGGCTCGACACGGGTGACAGCGCCGAGACGGCCACCTTGACCGGCCCCTGGTACCCGGACGCCGACGGGGACGGGCACGGCGACGCAGACGCAGAGGGTGTGATGGCCGGGTCTGCACCCGCGGATCACGTCGCGAGCGCCGATGACTGCGACGACGCGACCGCAACGGTGTACCCGGGGGCGCCGGAGCGCTGCAACGCGGTGGACGACGACTGCGACGGGGCGACGGACGAGGACGCCGTAGACCCGACCCCCTGGTACCCGGACCTGGACCTGGACGGGTACGGCGATCCCGCGGGCGTGACGTACGCCTGTGGGGGCCCCGCGGGCTCAGTCGGTGTCTCCGGTGACTGCGACGACGCGGACGCGGGCGTGAGCCCGGCGGCGATGGAGGTCTGCGACGGGGTCGATCAGGACTGCGACGGCGTCGTGGACGACGATCCGGAGGACGGGGAGACCTGGTACCCGGACGCCGACGGAGACGGGTACGGCGACGCGGACTCGCCGACGCGGATCTGCGCGTGGTCGGAGGGATGGCAGGCGACGGGCGAGGACTGCGACGACGCTTATGCCGACGCGCACCCCGGCGGGACGGAGCGGTGCAACGCGCGGGACGATGACTGCGACGGGGTGGTGGACGAGGACGACGACGGGGACGACAGCGTGGACAGCCTCTGCACGCTGTGGGAGGACCAGGGCCTTGCCGAGGCGGACGTGAAGATCCGCGGGGACGCGGACGGTGACCTCTTCGGCTGGGGCGTCGCCTTCGTCGGGGACACGGACGGGGACGGCATCGACGACGTGGCGGGCTCGGCGATCGAGGCTGATCTCTACGGAACCGGCTCGGGCGCGGTCTACGTCTTCGCAGGACCGCTGAGCGCCAGCGGTCTGGCGGGGGATCTGGCGATGGCGACGCTGGCGGGTCCGTCGGCGTGGGCAGAGGGGGGGACGCGGGTGGCCGCGGGCGGGGACGCGAACGGGGACGGCTACGCGGACGTCTGGTCTACGTCGCCCTTCGACAGCAGCGGGACCTCCTGGGGCGGGAGT
>CAZKWG010000106.1:0-10943 GCA_964556105.1 uncultured Enterobacterales bacterium
CGTGATCGCGCTCCCGCCGACCACGCCGCCCCCCGCCGATCCGCCGCCGCCGCCCCTCGCCCCGGCGCGGGTGATCATCTCCCACAAGGCCGATGGAGACGCGATCATCCAGGTCAATGGTCAGGAGAGCGCGCATGCCTTCCGTGGAGCGCTGGGCGCGGGCCAGCACACGGTGACGATCCGCTCGGCGGCTCTGCAGAAGGAGCGCTCCTTCCAACTGAACATCGTGCAGGAGGGGGAGCGCTGGCGCCTCAGCCTGGAGGATCCGCAGGGCGAGGCCGATCCACCTCGCGCCGTCGCGCCCGGCGCACCGATCAGGGTGCGCTGGAGCCTGGACGACAGGCTGCGCTTCGAGGAGTAGCCCAGTTCTGATCCGTGGGGGGTCTCAGCGGTCGGCCCCCGCCCTACCTTGTGTTCACCGACGACCGCGCCCGTGGAGCCCCGATGGTCCTGCTCTTGCTGCTGCTGAACTCCGCCGCCCTGGCCGACTGCGCCCCGGTGGCGCTGGCGAGCGTCGTCCGAGAGGTGCGCGTGCTGCTGGAGGACGCAGAGCCCGAGCAGGCGCTCGCCCTGGTCCAGACGGCGGAGGCCGCGTTGCCCTGCGCCGATCGCCTGCTGACGCCAGACGAGCTTGGCCAGCTGTACCAGCTTGGCGGCACGGCGGCGCTCAGACTAGGTAAACTAGCTGAAGCCGAGGCGCTGCTGGCTACCGCGGCGCGCATGGCCGACGCGGTGAGCTTCGACGTCACGCTGGGCGCCTCGGCGCTCGACGCCTACGAGCGCCAGCGGGCGCAGGTCCGGGCGCAGGCGCGCGCCCAGGTGATCGCCTACATCCCGGCGCGCCTGGACGGCCTGGACCTGCCGCTGAGCCAGGCGCGGGAGATCGCGCCCGGCGCGCACCTGATCCAGCGCATCGACGCCAGCGGCGCGGTGCGCACGACGCTGGAGACCGTCGCGCCGGGAGGGCGGCTGAGCATCGGCGAGCCCCTGCCCCCCGCGCCGGCCCAGCCGACCCGCCACCTCGGCCTCGCCCTGACCGGCAGCGCCCTTGCCCTCGGCGGCGCCGCCCTGGTCTGGGTGGGCATCGACCGGGACGCCACGCTGGGTGATCTGCGCGTGGACGATCCCGCCTACACGACCGAGCTGCGCCGCCGCAACACCCTGCTGGGGGTCGGCGCGGCGGGCGTCGGCGCCGGCTGGGCGCTGGTGACGACCGGCGCGATGCTCTCGGTGGGCCTCGACGCGACGGGCCCTGGATGGTCCATCACCTGGTAGGAGATTTGATATGCGAGTTTTACAACTCACAGTAGCAATGGGCCTGCTCCTCACCGGCTGCCCCGACGCGCCCGGCCCGAAGGACGCGCTGGACACCGCGGACCCGGACGGCGACGGGTGGGGCCTGGACGAGGACTGCGACGACCAGAACCCCGCCGTCAACCCGGAGGCCACCGATGTCCTGGACGGCGCTGGCGTAGACCAGAACTGCGACGGCGTGGACGGCACGGACGCCGATCAGGACGGCGAGGCGTCCGCCGTGACGGGTGGGGAGGACTGCGACGATGTCGACGCGACGGTGAACACGGCCTCCGACGAGCGCTGCGACGGCGTAGACAACGACTGCGACGGCGACGCCGACGAAGACGACGCGGTCGACGCCAGCGTCTGGTACGCCGACTCCGATGAGGACGGGTTTGGCGATGAGGAGATCAGCGCGCAGAGCTGTACGCAGCCCGTCGGCTTCGAGGCCGTAGCGGGAGACTGCGACGACGAAGACCCGGCGGCCCGGCCCGGCGGCACGGAGCTGCCCTATGACGGATCGGACAATGACTGCGACGCCGCCACCCTGGACGACGACCTGGACGGGGACGGCTTCGGCGCGACCGAGGGCGGCGGTGAAGACTGCGACGACGACGACGCGACCGCCTACCCCGCGGCGACGGAGATCTGCGAGGACGGCGTGGTGAACGACTGTGAGGGCGACACGCCCGCGGCGATGGCGACGTGCGGGCTGGGCGGGGAGCTGAGCCTTGCGGAGGCGGATCTGAAGCTCACCGGGGTCTCGGTCGGCGATCTGTTCCACGCAGCGCAGGTCGCCGCGGGCGACCTGGACGGCGACGGGCGCGCAGATCTGATCATCGGGGCGCCGATCGCGAGCAACGGCACGACGAACGCCGGTGTCGTCTACGTGGCGCTCAGCGCGGGCGCCCTGGGGAGCGCGACCGGAACACACAGCCTCGCCTCAGCGGACCTGCAGATCCTCGGCGAAGACTACGCGGACTACGCGGGCCGCTCGGTCTCGGTCGTCCAGAGCGCGCCGGACGCGCCCACCGAGGCCCTCCTCGTCGGCGCTTATCAGGTCGACGTCTCGGGGGTCGGCGAGAGCGCTGGCGCGGTGTACCTGCTGCGGGCCGACGGGGCGCTCCTGGAGCCGGGCCCCACGCTCTCCCTGGCAGATGCCGACCTGATGCTGACCGGCCCAGAGGCTGGCGGTTACGCCGGGTTCGCCGTGGCGGGCGTCGGCGAATTCGATGGCGACGGGCTCGGAGACTATATGGTGGGCGCCTACGGTGAGAACCCCGATGGGGCGAACTCCGGGAACACCTACCTGATCCTGGGCGGGGGCGCGCTGTCCTCGACGACCGGCACCCTCTCGCTCTCGGAGGCGGACCTCACCCTGGCGGGCGAGCGCTACGGGGACAGCTCGGGATATGCCCTCTCCGGCGCGGGAGACCTGGACGGAGATGGGCTGGACGAGCTGCTCATCGGCGCGCCCTACGTGGACTCGGTGCCTGGGTCGAGCGAGGCGGAAGGCGCCGACGCCATCGGCGCCGTCTATGTGGTCCTGGGGGGCGGAGCCTTCGCGGATGCCACCGGTCCAGGGAGCCTCGAGGACGCGGACCTCACGCTGGAGGGCACGACGCCGGGCGGGAGCGCTGGCCATCGGCTGGCGCGCGCGGGAGACGTGGACGGCGACGGGAAGGGCGACATCCTGATCGGCGCCCCCGACACCTATGAGGTCAGCGGCGGCGCAGGCGCAGCCCACCTGGTGTTCGGCGCGGGGCTGTCCGGCATGGAGGGCGTTGTGGCGCTGCCTGACGTCGCCCTCACCCTCTCCGGCGCGGCCGACGGAGACTACGCCGGCCTGGGGTTGGGCGGGCTGGGGGACGTGGACGGGGACGGGAGAGACGACGTCGGCGTCGGCGCGCCCATGGACGGGAGCGGTGGCAGCGGCGCGGCGTACGCGCTCCTGGCCGCCTCGCTCCCGACGACCCCCGGGACGCTCACCCTCGCGGACGCGGACATCGTCCTGACCGGCGGCGAGCGCACCGGCGCGGTGATCACGGGGGTCGGCGATCAGAGCGGCGATGGCACCGACGATCTCCTCGTCGGCGAAGGCTCCGAGACCAGCACCGGCGCTGTCTACCTCCTCCTTGGCGGCGGCTACTGAACCCTGGACGTCTTGTCTCTTACTTCGCCACCAGAGGTGTCCTTTGACGCTACGAGACCTCCTCATCCTGACGTCGCTCGCGGCCCTCTCGACGCCCGCCTGCAGCGATCCCAAACCAACAGAGGACAGCTCCGACCGGGACGGGGACGGGTGGACCTCGGCCGAAGGAGACTGCGACGACGATGACCCCATCGTCAACCCCGCGGCGACCGACGCTGTAGACAGCGCGAGCACCGATCAGAACTGCGACGGCGAGGACGGGACGGACGCCGACGACGACGGGTCCGCCTCGCAG
Source organism: uncultured Enterobacterales bacterium (assembly GCA_964556105.1). Lineage (GTDB taxonomy): Bacteria > Myxococcota_A > UBA796 > UBA796 > CAZKWG01 > CAZKWG01. The sequence continues at coordinate 3,744 of CAZKWG010000106.1, forward strand.
GCCAGCGGCGGCGCGGACTGCGACGACGGCGACGCGCGCGTCAGCCCCAACGCGAATGAGATCTGTGATGGATTGGACAACGACTGCGACGGCGTGGTCGACGAGGACGACGCGGCGGATGCGGCGATCTGGTATGTAGACAGGGACGGCGACGGCGCGGGCGATCCGACGACGACCACGTCGGCCTGCCTGCAGCCGGAGCGCTTCGTCTCGTCGGGCGAGGACTGCGACGACGAGGAGGTCTCCCGCTTCCCGGGCGCGAACGAGCTCTGCGACGGCGAAGACAACGACTGCGACGGCCTCACCGACGAGGCGGACGCCGCCGACGCCAGCGCCTGGTACAGGGACGAGGACGGTGACGGCTTCGGCGATCCCGACCGATCCGAGCTGGCCTGCGAGCCCCCCCCGGGCTTCGTCGCGACGGCGGGCGACTGCGACGACGACGACGAGGCCGTGTCTCCAGAAGATGCAGAGACGCCTTACGACGGCCTGGACAACGACTGCGACACCACAACCCTGGACGACGACCTGGACGAGGACGGCTTCGGCGACGCGGCGCTGGGCGGCGAAGACTGCGACGACGGCGACGCGAGCGCCTGGCCAGCTGCCGAGGAGATCTGCGCGGACGGGGTGGTGAACGACTGTGAGGGCGACATCTCCGCGGCGATGGCGGCATGCGGGATGAGCGGGGAGATGAGTCTGGCGGACGCGGATCTGAAGATGATCGGCGAATCGGAGAACGATCGCGCCGGGTCCGCCCTCGCGAGCGTCGGCGACACGGACGGGGACGGCTATGACGATCTGCTCATCGGCGCGTTCCAAGACGACGAGGCCGCCATCGACGCCGGCGCAGCCTACCTGGTGACCGGCGCGATCGCGTCTGCCGCGACCGATCCGCTCCCGCTCGCTGACGCGGATCGGAAGCTCCTGGGCGGACACGAGGACGCCTACGCAGGGCGCGGCGTGTCGGGCGCAGGAGACCCGGACGGGGATGGCTACGCCGACGTGCTGGTCGGGGTCTTCGGGGACGCCAGCGCCGCCTCGAACGCCGGCGCGGCGTATCTCGTCCTCGGGACGACGCTGAGCGCCGCCGATGATCCGATGTCCCTGTCCGACGCCGATCTTCAGCTCCTCGGCGAAGGGGCCCGTGACTACGCCGGCTGGGCCGTCGCCGCCGCGGGCGACGTAGACGGCGACTCGCTCGACGACCTGCTCGTCGGCGCCTACGAAGAAGACAGCGTCGGGACGGACGCGGGCGCGGCCTACCTGGTCCTGGGCAGCACCGTCGCCGCCGCCCTCGCCGCCGGCGAGAGCGCCCTCTCGCTGGCCGAGGCGGACTGGAAGCTGCTGGGCGAGCAGAGCGAGGACCAGGCGGGCTTCGCCGTCGCCAGCCCCGGCGACCTGGACGGCGACGGCTTCGCCGAGCTGCTCGTCGGCGCAGACGGCCTGGACCACAGCGACGGGAGCCTCGGCGTCGGCGCCAGCTACCTGCTGTTCGGAGGCGAGGACCTGGGCGCGGACGGCCCGCGCAGCCTGGCGGACGCCGACCTGCGGATCACCGGCGTCGTCGCCTATGACTCCGTCGGCCACGCCCTCTCCGGCGCGGGCGACGTGGACGGCGACGGGCACCCCGATCTGCTGCTCGCCGCCTACGGGGAGGACACGGGCGCGGTGGACGGCGGCGCCGCCTGGCTGATGCTGGCCAGCGACCTCGCCTGGTCCTGGTCGGGCGTCGATCTGTCCACGGACGGGGTCAAGATCACGGGCGAGGTCAGCAAAGGCTACGCCGGCTACTCCGTGGCCAGCGCGGGCGACGTGGACGGCGACGACCGCGCGGACGTGTTGGTGGGCGCCCATCGGGTCAGCGACGCCCTCACCGACGCCGGCGCGGCCTACCTGCTGACCAGCGCGGGCGCGCTCGACGGCCTCTCGACGGGGACCGTGAACCTCTCCGCCGCGGACCTGAGGCTCTCCGGCGAGGCGAGCGATGACCTCGCCGGTCACTGTCTCACCGGCGCGGGAGACGTCAACGCGGATGGCTTCGACGATCTGCTGGTGGGCGCCTACGGGGACGACAGCGGCGGCGCCTCGGCCGGCGCTGCCTACCTGATCTACGGCGGCGGCTACTGACGGCGCCTCACGCCCTGGGCGGCGGCGACAGGAAGGCGAACGGCGCCCCGAGGAAGCGCCGCAGCACCAGGCCCAGGAGCCGCAGGATCTGGGTCGAGCCGAGCCGGCGCGAGGCCATCGCCACGTAGAGCGCCAGGGTGAAGCTGACGAAGAGGTTCACCAGCGCGATGGCGATGACGCCGGCGCCAGCCCAGAGGAGCGCCCGGACGCCGACCGCCAGCCCGAGATCGCTCATCGCCACGCCGAGGTTGGCGCTGGCGAAGGCGACGTGGCGGATGTCCACCGGCAGGCCGGTGATCGTGCCCAGGGCGCCCATCAGGCCCAGGTACATCCCGAAGAGGAGGTTGCCGAGCAGGGGGCCATAGTGGGCGTCCAACGCCGCCCCAGCGCGACGGGCGCGATCTTTGCCCAGGCGGCGCATCCAGGGCGTCGAGGCGAGGCGGGCCCCGAGCTGGTAGTAGCGGGCCTGGTTGTCGAAGTAGCCGGAGGCCAGCCCGGAGAGGAAGAGGCCGACGCCGGCGATGGCGGCGAAGAGGGCCGCGGCGCCGCTCAGCGGATTGAGATCGGCGAGCATCGCCAGGGTCTTCTCGGTGGGCGCGAGGAGCTCGCCCCAGACCAGCGGCCAGAGGAAGCAGATCAGGGCGCCCATCGGCAGCGCCAGCCCGATGTTGCCCAGCACGGCGACGAGCTGCGTGCGGGCGACGTTCTGCACCAGATCGGTGAGCCGCCCGAGATCGGCGCGCCGCGTGCCCTCCAGCGTCGCGGCGATGGAGGCGGCGGTCATCGCCGGCTGCTTGGTGGCCACCGTGAAGTGCAGCAGGTGGATCAGGCAGAACCCGAGGCCGTAGTTGAGCCCGAAGACCAGGCCCTCGGTCAAGGGCGGGAGGTGCCAGAGCGAGAGGCGGATCTTCACGATGGCCATCAGTCCGATGATGACGCCGCCGCCCGCCGCGCTGCGCGCCATCGCCCACCAGGCGGCGCGGCTATCGGCGATATAATGTTCACCCCGCTGGCTGGCGTAGTCCGTGACGTTGCGAGCGACCAGGCTGACGTTCTCGCTGAGGAACTCGGCGGTCTGGTCGCGCGACTGCTCGGCCGACAGGAGGTGCTTCATCAGGCGCACGCTCTCCGTCAGGCGATCGCCGGACAGGAGGAGATTCAGCAGCGCGTCCAGACGATCGACGATCTGCTGCATGCGCGCCAGCAGGTAGGTCAGGCGCAGGCTGGCGCCCTGCTCCGTCGCCCGCGCGCGGACATCCTGGAGGGCGACAGCGCAGCGCGTCAGGGCGGCCCGTGCCTCCTGCGCGCCGGCCAGCGGGGGAGCCTCCTCCCGGAGACGCGCCAGCAGGGGCAGCAGCGCCTCGCTCTGCAGCAGGAGCGGCGAGTCGGCGCGGTCGAGCTCGGGCGCCGCGCGGAGCAGCTCGCCGTCCAGCCCGATCCCCGCCAGCCGGTAGGAGAGGACGCGCGCCGAGTCCAGGACGTTCTCCAGCGCGCCCTGCTGGCCCTCCGTCGCGCGGGCTCCGCCCAGGACGGTGAGGAGCTCCACCCAGGTCGCGTCGCTCACGGACTCCACCCACAGATGGTCCGAGCGGTGACGGAAGACGACGCGCAGCACGTCGCGCAGGCGCGAGAGATCGACCGGGAGCGGCAGCAGTCGCTGACCGGCGCGCTGCACCAGCTCCATCCAGAACCCGAGGCCCGACTGGACGCCGACGTCAGCGTAGAGGCTGGTCTGGCCGGGCTGGGCCAGCAGGGTCAGCAGGGCCCGCCCCAGGGCGGCGGCCTGGTCGGGGACCTCGGCGAGGCGGGCGATCTCGGCGCGGATCCGCTCCTCCGGGCCCATGCCGCGCGGGCGCGGACCGGGCCGGAGGCGATCGACGAGGGCCACCAGCAGGCCCGTGGCGGCGCGGATCTCCTCCGGGCTCCCGGGCGCAGGCGGTTCAGATTGTTGCACGATCCTCCTTGGAAGTCCTCTACGAAGCTAACGCACGTGGCTCGGCTGGCGAGCCCGGGGGAGGGCGCGACCGGTCAGCTCTTCATCAAGCCGCCGCTCGGCTGCGGACATCCTCCCCTCTCGGCGATACCATGCCCGCATGCTCGCCCTCCTCCTCGCCGCGCCCACGCTCGCCGCCACCCTCACCGTCGGTCCGACCGGCGGCTACGCCACGCTCAGCGAGGCGGTCGCGGCCGCGGCGAGCGGCGACGACCTCGTGATCGAGGCCGGGACCTACGCCGGGTGCGTGGATCTGGGCGGGCGGACGTTGGTGATCGCCGGCGCAGGATCGACGGCGACGACGCTGGACGGCGCGGGCTGCGCGGCGGTGATCACGGCGAACGCCGCGGAGACCGCGACGATCTCGGGCCTGAGCATCACGAACGTGGGCGGTCGCGCCGTCGCGGCGGCGAACGGCGCCGCGATTATACTAAACGATGTAGCCATCTCCAGCGTGGGCGAGGCCAGCCTCTACGGCGGGGCGATCTCGCTGGACAACGCGTCAGCCACGATCTCCAACAGCGCGCTCTCCGCCGGGACGGCCGAGCGCGGCGGGCTGGTCTGGGTGAGCGGGGGCGGCGTCCTGAGCCTCGTGGACACGACGCTCTCGGCGGGGCTGGCGACGGACGGCGGGGCCGTCTACGTCGGCGCGGGCAGCGCGCTGAACCTCGAGGGCGCGACGCTCAGCGCCAACACAGCGAGCGAGGGCGGCGGCGCGATCTACCTTGGCGAGGACGCCACGCTGGACGACGCGGGCAGCGCCTGGACAGCGAACACAGCCTACCGCGGCGGGGCGATCTACGCGCCCGAGGGCGCCAGCGTGACGCTCACCGACGCGACGCTGAGCGGCAACCTGGCCGAGGAGCACGGCGGGGCGATCTACGGTGAGCTGGGCCTCGAGGTGGTGGCGACCGGCGGCAGCTTCACCGGGAACCAGGCCCTCTATGGGAGCGGCGGCGCCTTCTTCCTCTACGGCACGGGCGCCGTGATCCTGTCCGAGACCTCGATCACGCAGGGCTTCGCCTGGTCGGACGGCGGCGCGCTCTATCTGGACTACAACATCGACTTCTCCATGGAGGGCGGCAGCCTCCGCGAGAACACGGCGCTCACCGGGGCGGGCGGCGCCCTCTACCAGACCTTCTACGGCGAGGTGGAGATCGAGGGCGCGCAGCTCTCCGACAACCAGAGCCAGGGCAGCGGGGGCGCCCTCTACCTGGATTTTCTGGTGGGCCAGGCGCGCATCGAGGACTGCGTGTTCAGCGGGAACCGGAGCGAGGCGGGCGACGGCGGGGCGCTGACCACGAACAACAGCATGGACCTTCGTCTCAGCGACAGCACCTTCGCCAGCAACGCCGCCGGCTACGAGGGCGGGGCGCTCTCGTTGGACCCGGCGGGCCTGCTGGAGATCGCCGACACCACGTTCACGGACAACGTCGCGACCGCCGGCGGCGGCGGCGCCATCCGCCTGGACGCCTGGACGGAGGACGCCTATTACGCCAGCCTGGACCGCCTGACCCTGAGCGGGAACATGGCGGCCCTGGACGGCGGGGCGATCTCCGCGGTGGGGCTGGCGGGGCTGGCGCTGGGCAGCGCGACCCTGGTGGGCAACCGCGCCGACACGGACGGCCTGGGGCGCGGCGGCGGCGCCCTCTACGTCGAGGCCGTGAGCTCGCTCACGCTCACCCACAGCTGCCTGTGCGCGAACGAGGCCCAGGACGGCGGCGCCCTCTACCTGCGGGAGGTGGGCGCGGCGGACGGGCGGAACAACGCCCTGTTGGAGAACAGGGCTGGCGGCAGCGGCGCGGCGATCTTCGCCACGGACACGAGCCTCGCGCTGGTGAACAACGACCTGCTCTCGAACGAGGCCGGGGCGGGCGCCGTGCACGTCGAGGGCGGGCAGCTCACGCTGGTGAACAACCTGCTGGCCTGGAGCGTGGGCGGCGCGATCTCGGCGGACGCGGCCGGTGCGGCGGCGGCCACGCTGACCTATGACGCCTGGTTCGAGAACGACCTGGACGCGGTGGGCGCCATCACCCTGGACACCAGCGCGGACGGAAACCTCGTCGCAGCGCCGCAGATCGTGGACTACCGAGCGGACGGCGCCTGCGGGGACGATCTCTCGCTCCTCGCCGGCTCACCGCTCATCGACGCGGGCGATCCGACGATCTACGATGGAAACGAGACCCGCAGCGACATCGGCGCGACGGGCGGGCCGCTGGAGGACGGGCTGGCGCGGGCGGAGGACACGTCCGAGCCCGCCGACGACAGCGGCGAGGACGACACGGGCGGGGTTGGCGGAGACGACAAGGAGACGGGCTGCGGCTGCGCGGCGGGAGGCTCGGCGTACGACATGGTCAATGGGCTGGTGCTGCTCGTGGCGCTGGGGCGGCGGCGACGGCGAGCAGATTGAGCCCGCGCCAGATTATGCGGGATCTTACGCTCATCTCGATCAAGATCGAAAAACTTTCTGGTGGCCACTTGCCCGATGCGGTGCTGCCGTGTCATTTTAATCGTGGCCCCGGTGAAGTGATTCACCGGGGAGCCACACGAAGAGTGCTCGGAGCAATCCAAAGTCCCCATGTGTGCTGTGGCGGCGGGCGTCAGGCGTGAGCCTGTATGGGCGTGGAGCCGTCCCTATAGCCCGCCGCCGCCCACACGGGAAATCCCGCAGAGACGGACTCATCGCGCGTCGAAAAACCGCGACGCGCTCAATCCAGAATAAAGATTCGCCTTCACAATTTCGTGAATCCAAGTACCTACGGGTTGACTCTCGCTCCGCGCACTTGATACCTTTCCTTCAGCTCCCTTCTGGCAGACCCCGCCTCCTCCCGCTCCTCCAAACCGGAGAGCGTCGAAAGGCTTGTCTGTATCTGCTGTCACCTTGGATTCCTACATCCCGCGCTTCCTCGCAGGGGGCCACGCATGCCTGTCTCCGTCAGCTATCCTGGCGTGTATCTGGAAGAGATCCCGAGCGGCGTCCGCTCGATCACCGGCGTAGCCACCGCGATCGCGGCCTTCGTGGGGCGCACGCGCCGCGGGCCGACGGGGTCAGCGGCGGAGGGAGCGTGCGAGGGTCT
>CAZKWG010000106.1:10953-14574 GCA_964556105.1 uncultured Enterobacterales bacterium
CGCGCCGCGGGCCGACCGATGAGGCGAAGCGCATCTACTCCTGGTCGGAGTATGAGCGCGAGTACGGTGGCATCTGGAAGGAGAGCACCGTCAGCTACGCGGTGAACCACTACTTCGCCAACGGCGGGACGGACGCGGTGATCGCGCGCGTCCACAACAAGGGCGCGGACGCGGACGCAGACAACGATCTGGCCGACTACGAGTACCCGGCGACCGACAGCCTGCTGATCGTCTCGCCGGAGGGTGACGAGTACACGCTGGTCGTCACGGCGTCTCCGGACGCGACGAGGCCCCTGGACTTCACCGTCGAGGTGCAGCCGCTCGGCGGTGGCCCCGCCGAAGACACCATCGAGCTCTCGCTCGACCCGGAGAGCGAGAACTACATCGTCTCCATCATCGGCGAGGGCACGGATCGGATCATCCAGCTCGCGGACGACGACGCTCTGCCCGCCTACCGTCCCGATGACGGCTCCTACAACATCGTCGCGGCGACCGCGCCGGTCCCGGCGGCGCAGGCTACCTGCACCATCCTCACGGCGACCAGCAGCATCGTGCTGACCGCTCAGATCTCGGGCGCGGACGGCAACACGCTGCGGGGCGCCATCTCGGGCCTGGTTGGAAACAGCTTCACGCTGACGGTCACGGACACCGACGACGCCACCGTCAACGAGGCCTGGACGGTGGTGGACTGGACGGACGCGGCGCAGCGCGCCGCGTTCATCAACAACGTGAACGCCAACAGCGAGGTCTTCACGATGGACCTCGCGGCGACGGCGGAGCTGCCAGCGGCGGCGGCCACGACGGACTTCGTCGACGGGCTGGACGCCACCGCGGGCGCCGACGCGGGCGCCACGCTGACCGGGACCCGACCGGTGGGCGCCCCGGCGGCCATCATCCGCGCGGCGAGCCCGGGAGTGTGGGGCGACAACCTCCGCTTCCGCGTCGAGTACAACACCAAGGACACGGATGACACCACCCTCTTCAACCTGATCGTCGTCGAGGTGGACCCGGATGATCCGAGCGTCGAGGTGCAGCGCGAGACCTTCCGCAACCTCTCGACGGACGTGGACTCCCCACGCTACGCCGAGACGGTGATCGAGCAGGAGTCCAACCTCATCCGGCTGGACCTCACCACAGGCGGGAGACCGGCCGCCACGCCGTTCATGGCCCTGTCAGGCGGCGACGACGGTGACCCGATCACCAACGATGACCTCGTGGAAGACGCCTTCGATCTCCTGGAGGAGGTCGACCTGTTCACGATCCTGTGCATCCCGCCGCTGGATCGCGAGACGGACATCGACCTGGCCACCGTGGGCACCGCCGCCATCGGCCTCTGTGACCGCCGCAACGCCTTCTTCGTCGTGGACGCACCGTCCAGCTGGACGACCTCCGCGCTCGCGGTGACGGGCATGGCCACCCTGAACTTCCCGGAGAAGAACGCCGCGATCTACTTCCCCCGCCTGAAGATGCCCGACCCGCTCAAGGAGAACCGGCTCTCCGAGTTCGCCCCCTGCGGCGTCATCGCCGGCATCATGGCGCGCACCGACGCCCAGCGCGGCGTGTGGAAGGCCCCGGCAGGCCTCGAGGCCAACGTCCGCGGGGTCAAGGCGCTGACCGTCAAGCTGACCGACGCCCAGCAGGGCACGCTCAACCAGATCGGCGTGAACTGCATCCGCAGCTTCCCCGTGGTCGGCACCGTCGTCTGGGGCGCGCGCACGCTCCGCGGCGCCGACGTGCTGGCCGACGACTGGAAGTACGTCCCCGTGCGCCGCCTGGCGAACTACCTGCGCGAGAGCCTGTACCGCGGCAGCAAGTGGGCCGTGTTCGAGCCCAACGACGAGCCGCTCTGGGCGCAGATCCGGCTCTCCATCGGCAGCTTCATGCAGACCCTGTTCCGCCAGGGCGCTTTCCAGGGCAAGACGCCGCGCGAGGCTTTCTTCGTCAAGTGCGACAAGGAGACCACCACCCAGGCCGACATCAACCTGGGCATCGTCAACATCCTGGTCGGCTTTGCACCCCTCAAGCCGGCTGAGTTCGTCATCATCAAGCTCCAGCAGATGGCCGGTCAGAGCGGCTGAGGACGAGGTTCGCCATGGCGCAGTTCAGCGTGAATTCTACTCACCGCTTCAATCCGTACAAGAACTTCAAGTTCAGGGTGAAGTGGGACGGTCGTTATGTCGCGGGCGTGAGCAAGGTGGGCGCGATCAAACGCTCCACCGAGGTGGTCGAGTACCGCGAGGGCGGAGACCCCAGCTCCTCTCGCAAGTCCCCTGGACAGACCAAGTTCGAGGCCATCACCCTCGAGCGCGGCGTCACCCACGACGTCGAGTTCGAGCGCTGGGCGAACAAGATCTGGATTCAAGGTGCCGCTTTGGGAGCACAGGCCTCGCTGGCCGACTTCCGCAAGGACATCGTGATCGAGGTCTACAACGAGTCCGGGCAGCTCGTGCTGGCCTACAACGTCTATCGTTGCTGGGTCTCCGAGTTCACGGCGCTGCCCGAGCTCGACGCGACAGCGAACGCGACGGCCATCGAGTCCATCACCCTGCAGAACGAGGGCTGGGAGCGTGACACCAGCGTCGGCGAGCCCGAGGAGCCCAGCATCACCATCCCCGAGTGACCGTTGACGGGCCCTGACCGGATCGTGTCGCTCTGGGAGGCGTGCGCGGACCTGCACCCGCAGGAGCGCGCGCTGAGGCTCCTGCTCGCCGCCGAGCCGGACGCGACGCGGGACACGCTGGCGCAGCTCTCCATCGGCGAGCGCGATCGACGTCTCCTGCGCCTGTTTCAAGCCTGGTTCGGTGATGCCATCGCCGCCGTCGATGCCTGTCCCCGCTGCGGAGAGCGCGTGGAGCTCGGCCTCTCCGTCGAGGCCCTCCTGGCCGAGGTCCCCGCCCCCGGGCCCCTCGAGCTCACCCTCGAAGGCTGTACTGTGCGATTTCGCCCACTCAACACGGATGACCTGCTGGCGGTGCGCGACGCGCCGAGCCCGGAGCTGGGCGCGCGCCTGCTGCTGGAGCGGGTCTTGCTTCAGGGGCGCCCAGACAGGGAGTCCGCCGACGCGGCGAGCGCCATCGAGCCAGACGCGCTCTCATCCGCGCTGGACGCCGCAGATCCGCTGGCGGAGATTCAGCTCTGGGTGAGATGCCCCGCCTGTGAGCACGGCTGGTCCTCGCTCCTGGAGATCGTGGACCACCTCTGGGTGCGCGTCGGGCAGGAGGCGCGGCAGGCGCTGTGGGAGGTTCACGCGCTGGCCTCGGCGTATGGCTGGAGCGAGGACCAGGTCCTGGCGTTGAGCCCACGCCGTCGGCGCTGGTACGTCGAGCGGGTGGGCGCATGAGCGGCTTCCTCGCCCGAATGGTGGGCCGCTCGCGGGGACAGACCGCGACGCTGGCGCCCGTCGCCCCGCCGGTGTTCGCGGGCGTCATGGACGGTCGCGCGCCCGAGTCTCCGGATCTCGCCTCTCCGGAGTCCCCCCTGTCTACGGAGGGCCCCCTCGCGGCGCGAGCCCAGCGCGTCCCACGGAGCGCCGTCGCGGGCGCCCACCCCGACCGGCCCTCCGACCGCACGCCCGAGTCACCGTTCGAGGCGCGGGATCCCGCACCTGAGCCCCTCTGGACC
>CAZKWG010000107.1:0-14549 GCA_964556105.1 uncultured Enterobacterales bacterium
ACCGCGCCCACGGCGGGGTGGGCGGGCCTCAGGTGCCCGCCCAGGATGTGCATCAGCTGCTGCAGCACCGCGAAGGGGTAGCGGTCGAGCTGCTCGGAGAGCACCTCGACCAGCCAGGCCGCCTCCTCGAGGAGAATCCAGCCTGGATCCGTCGGATCGTCGGGACCGGTCGCGTAACGGGGGAGTCGGTCGGCCAGGCGTTCGCGCACATCGCGAAGGAGCGCCTTCCGATCCAGCTTCAGGAGACCTGGAGAGGGAACTCGCACGAAAGCTCCGATCAGGGTTCGATGAGGGCCTGGAGCGACAGCGGACCGGAGGGAGTCTCCACGTCCAGCAGCACCTCGAGCGCCGCCTGCAGCCCCAGCGCCAGGAGCGCCGACTCGGCGATGGGCACGTCACGACGCCGGATGTCCTCGCCGCCGCCCTCGACGCGGGCGAGCTGCACCTGGCAGTTCAAGACCTTGACGTCCGGCAGCCAGCGGCGGAGCGCGTTCTCGACCCGCCAGCGCGCCTCGCCGATGCGCTGGGTGGTCGCGGGCTGGCCGATGAGATCGTCGAGATCGCAGCCGAAGTCTGGGCGCCAAGGCAGCGTTCCAGGCCGTGTTTCGAGGATCATGCGAATGCGCTCGGCGAAGGCGCGGTCTCCCCGCACGTGGCAGTCGCGTTGGCCGAGCGAGAGCGCCGGGTCCAGGATCTCGGACAAATTATCCCTCCGGCGGCAAGCTGTCGGAGTAGAAGGTGATGGTCGTCCGGTAGCCGGACGCGGGGTCCAGGCTGTGGGTGGTCTCGCGGATGACGAAGTCCCCGGAGATCGGCCAGCCGGCGCCCTCGATGGTGAGCTTGGCGCCGCTGACCGCCGTGGGGATGCCGGTGCACTGCACCGTCCCGGACAGGAAGGTGTTGGCCCTGCGCTGGAACTCCGCCTTCGCCAGGCCCTTGGCCTTGGTGGTGGAGTTCGCCTTGGAGTTGTCGATCTCGTGGATCATCGCGCCGTACTCGGCCTCGGCGAGCTCGGCGCTGGTGTCGCCGCCGGAGATGGCCATCAGATCGCTGGCCTTGGCCTCGCCCTCGACCCACTGGTCCTTGACGTAGTCCTTGCCCTTGACCTTCACGCCCGTGACGACGTCGTTGAGCGAGTAGCGCAACGACACCGACTCGATGTCCTCACCCCACTTGAGCGTCACCGCCGTCTCCTGGTAGGCGGTGGTGCGACGCGCGAAACGCAGCGTCTTTCCTTCCTCGACGCGCACCAGGTAGTCGTTCTCGGTGGCGATGCGCAGCAGGAAGGTCGCGTAGTCCTCGTTCAACTGCAGGCTGTAGTCGCCGGTGGGATCCACCGCCTCGACCTCGGGCGTCAGCCCGCACTCGCTGGCGATCTCCTTGATGACGGCGTCGTCGTTGCCTTTGCGCACCTTCCGGGCGCGCTTCTTCTTCAGCTCGTGGAACTTGTCCAGCCCTTGCAGCGTGATCACCCAGGGCGCCGACGTCGAGCGGGCGTGGCTGACCTCGACGATGGTCCCGTGCACCTCCCGCTCGCTTCCTCCCTGACCCAGCTTGATGATGAACTTCGTGCCGGGCTTGGCCAGCGCGACGACCTCGGAGGGGTCCTCGGGCACGACGAGCTTCACCGTCAGGGAGTCGATCGCGTTGAGCGACTCCTTGAACTCGGCAGAGATCAGGTACTTGAGCGTCGAGCCCGTCAGCGACTTGCCGTCGAGCGTGATCTCGAATGAAGGGGCGCCGGTGTTCGCCATGGATAGCTCCGGGCGCGACTCAGGACGGGGAGTAGGTCTGGCTGAAGAACTCGGACGAGCTGCTCGCCTCGGCGAAGGCCCGGCCGGTGAGGCCGAGCGTGACCATGGCGCGCCGCGGGGCGCCGCCGTCGTCGAAGAGGAGGACCTCGACGTCCAGCGAGGCGATCACACCGAGGAAGCGGAACTCGTCCCACTCGAAGACCACGGCGGGCGGACGGATCACGTCCGCGCTGATCTTCATGGGCATGGTCAGCTCGAAGAAGGCTTGGATGTCTTCGAGGACCGAGTCGTCGGACTCGGATTCGTCGAGCAGCAGCGACACGTTCATGGTGTCGCTCGAGCCGTTGCCGTACTGGAGCGAGCCCCAGGGCTGCAGGGCGGGCTTCTGCTCGGCCCAGTTGACCTTTCTCCCCAGCTTGAAGCTGGTGGGGTTGAAAGGCACGGTGATCGAGAGGCTCGAGTCGTCCAGACAGGTCAACTCGGCCTTCGTGATAGCGCTGGCGAGTAGGCTAGATAACATCGGGGAGAAGCACCATATAGAGATCGTTGTAGACGAGGGTGAGCTCTTCGATGGGCACGGCGGACTGGGCGGCGTCCAGGCTCGCCCCCTTCCACTCGATGGGCCAGGCGTCGGTGATGGCGAAGATGCGCAGGGGGATGCCCTTGCGCGTCATCTGCATGATGAGCATGTCCCGGCGAAAGTCCTCGCCGAGCTCGACCATCTTGCACCAGTCGTAGAGCAGCGAGAGGTTCATCTCGCCGGTCTTCAGCGTCAGCCGGCCGTGCTTGACGGGGCCGGGGAGGACGTGCTTTCCGTCGTTCTTGCCGCCCTCCTGGTACTCGTAGAGCTCGATCTGGCGGCTCATGCCCTCCACCGCCTGGAAGTCGCCGAGGATGCCCTCGAGCCACATCACGCGGAAGAGGAAGGCGATGTCGACCGGGCGCTGGCCTTCGAGCACGGCACCGAAGCCGGCGTTGACCATGCTCATGAGCAGATTCAGGCTCATACGACCTCCAAACTGGGTTGGGCGCCGGGCCGGAGCGATACGCGGATATTGATGCTCTGGCTCCATGGGCGGAGATACGCGGCGACCGTGGCGAAAAGGCCAGGGCTCTCAGGGTTTCGGACCGTGCCGCCGCGGATGTCCGGCGGGCCCGCGCCGTCCGGGCCGGTCAGCAGCCCGCGGCCCGAGTAGGGGCGGACGGCGCGCTGCAGGGCGATGGCCAGGGCGATGGACTGCGTGTCGTCTACCGTGGTGAAGACGAAGCGCTCGGCCTGCTCGACGATCAGGCGGTGGATGTTCTTGACCACGCGCAGGGCCGGGATCGGCCAGGCGCCGACCGGGGCGCGGAAGCTGGGCTCGGTCTGCACCGCGGCCAGGTCGCGCGTTTTGTCGAGCTGTAACGTCAGGTACGCTGAGTCGCGATCGTCCTCGACGGGCGCTGGCGTGGCCAGCGAGAGCGCGGCGTGACGCCCGCGCGGCAGCGCGCGCCCCGGGGCGAGCGGGATGCTCCGCCCCATCAGCGCCCTGCCCGTGTCCTCACCGTCCGCGCTCAGCAGGCCCGCCAGCGCCGCGCCGCCCGAGCGCCAGCCGTGTCGGGCCAGCGCCTCCGTCGTGCCCGCCCAGCGCACCAGGCTCACGTCGCAGCCGATCAGGCCGCGCAGCAGCTCCAGCTCCTCGTCGCCGGCGAGTCCGGGATCGTCGAGCAGGGCCACCTGGTAGCGCTCCGCCCAGCGTTCGCGGCCGTAGTTGGCGCCCTCCAGCAGGGCGCGGAGCCGCTCAGAGCTCGCATGCTCGGTTCCCGGGCCCACGGGGATGGGGCCGCCCATGTCCGGGTAGACCAGCACCGCGCCGGTCAGCTCGGAGAGGAAGGGATCGAGCGCCTCATGCACGTCCAGGCGCCCGAACTCCCAGGGCTCCGCGCCGCCCACGCGGGCCAGCACGAGATCCACCGAGGGGGCGCCGACGCTCAAGGCGAGGCGCACCGCGTCGCGAACGCGCGAGCGGTGAGGCCCATCGAGTCCGGGCAGACCCTCCGCGCTGTCGCGGGAGTTCAGCCGGACGTGCTCGACGGCGTGGCCGGCGTCGCGGTAGCGCGTCGCCTTGACCAGCGAGCCCGGGTACAGGTCCTGAAGCCAGGGATTGTCGGGGGCGCAGAGCCCCACGATCGCAGCGGCCGGCGCGTCGCGACGCGCTGCGGTCCCCCCCGTGGTCCCCAGACGCACGCTCACGCCGCGCCGTGCCGGGCGGTTGGCGACGCCAGATGCTGCCGCGCGAACGGGGTGCAGGGGGTCCATGGGCTCTCGGTCTCAGGTTGTGCGGGCCTATTTCGTCGAGTCGAGAATTCGCTGGTTGATGGTGCTGATCTGGCCTACCCACTCGACGCGTTCCTGATGGGACAGAGCAGCGATGTCCTCCAGGCTCCAGTGCAGGTGGTAGGCGATGAACGCCATCTCCGTCCTCAGCTGGGGAAGCGGGTAGGCCACGGTCACCCCGAGGGGCCGTCGGGCTCCGGGATGGCGTCTTCGCCATACGTGATGCGGTAAACGGCGTATTCCAGCGCCCGGACGTCGCGGGCGTGGAGCTTCTGGATGTCGGAGACCGTGATCAGCGTCTTGGCGCCGATGCGGGTCACCGTGCGGGACAACAACAGGGTCTTGTAGACCAGGTCGTTGGGGTGCTTGTTGTACTCAGGGGACATGCCGATCCACATCTCGTCACCACCGGTGACGGCGCGGACCTCCGCTTCCCGGGTCACCTCACCATCCTGGCCTTTCACCCCAACGGGGAGCTCGACCAGCTCACGGCGAGCGACTGGGTCGTTTCCTGCCATTCTCTGCTCCTCTCAAAGCTGTGAATGCGTGAGCGACAGAATCGGCACGTCGGTGTCCAGGCGCCCGGGTCCGGTCAGGGACCCGGGCGCGCGGGGCCGCTCAGGCCTCCTGGATCACCTTCTCCACCGACAGCGTGATCTTCTCGACGGCGGTGTTCGAGCCGCCGGCGTCCATCTCGGGGAGCTCCCACTTGCTCGGGTAGGCGTTGTAGAGCGAGTACTTGCGGACGACGGTGGCGTCGTTGCGGAGGAACTCGATCGACACCGTGCGGCGGTCGATGTTGCCGTTGACGATGTTCTCACGCCACTGGGCGAACTCGTCGAGACCCGAGTACACGCGCTCCAAGGTGATGTCCTCGAAGGTGGTGCGGCCCGGGGCCTTGCGGACGGAGCGGTCGAGTCCGTGCTTGAACTCGATGTTCTCCGTCGTGCTGACGATCGGGGAGACCTTGATGAAGCCGTCGAGGGGATCGTTGATGCCCTCCACGGTCACGCGAAACTGAAACGAGCCGATGTAGTTGTTGGTAGGGTTCGGACCGGCCATGGCTTCCTCGCCTCGAGATGTTGTGTGCTTGCTGGAGAAGGTCGGCGTGTGCGAATCCACGCCGACCAGATACTAGAAATGCTAGCCCAGAAGACGTCAGCCAGATCTGGCCTAGCCCTCCGCGACCTCGGACCGCATCGGGCTCTGCCGGAAGCGGACGCGGATGAACTCGGCCGGGTAGACCGGGCGAATCTCGACGTCCACCGTGAGCAGTCCGCTGCGGACGTCCACGTCGGGGTTGTTGTCGGAGTCGCAGCGGACGCTGAACGCCTCCTGCCAGCTCGCGCCGTCCAGCATGCCCTGCATGTAGAGGCGATAGAGGAAGGACGCGATCGTGCTGCGCAGGTCACCGCGGGTGGTCTGGGTGTTCGGGAGGAACACGGCCCACTGGATGGCGTCGCGCACCGAGCGCTCGACAAAGAGGAACAGACGGCGGACGTTGATATACGTCCAGAGCGGGTCGGCCGCGACCGTGCGAGCACCCCAGATGCGGATGCCGGCCTTGGGCCGCTGACGGATGATGTTGACGCCCTTGACGTTGAGCGCCTCCTGCTCCTTGTCCGAGATCGCCGTGACGATCTCGGCGGCGCCCATGAGCTGCTCGTTCGCCGGGGCCTTGGACACGCCGCCGCCCGGCTTCAGGTCCGTGGCCGCGATCACACCGGCGACGTGGCCGGAGGGAGGCGCGATCACGAAGCGGTCGTGCGGGCCCGTGCTGAGCGGGTTGTCGACGACGAGCCAGGGGGCGTAGGCGGCGCCGAA
Source organism: uncultured Enterobacterales bacterium (assembly GCA_964556105.1). Classification (GTDB taxonomy): domain Bacteria; phylum Myxococcota_A; class UBA796; order UBA796; family CAZKWG01; genus CAZKWG01. Next base: position 5,896 of record CAZKWG010000107.1, read on the forward strand.
GCCGGTGTCGTCGCGCGGGATGCAGCGATCGAGCACCTCGTCCGCCGAGTAGCCGGCGAAGCGGAGCTCGGCCGTCTGCGGGCTGGCGATGGTCTCGAGCTCGGCGATCTCGTAGGGCGAGTTGCCGGTCGTCCAGCGGAAGCTGTCCACCGGGGCATGGCGCGGGTTCTTGGTGAGCAGGTAGCGCGGGGCCTCGAGGATCGCGAAGAGGTCACCGCGACCACGGGGACCGGCGTACTCGAGGATCGCCTGCTGCCAGGCGAACTCGAGGCCGGGCGCCGCGAGCATGGCCACCGCGGACACGCCGTCGAAGCTGTCCTGGAGCAGCTTGCGCTTGTTCGGACCCGCCGCGCCGTGGGCCTGAACGCCCATCGCCACGAAGGCCGTCTTGCCACCGTTCTCGAAGAAGCCCTTGACGGCCAGCTCGAGGCGGCGCATCCCGGGGTGCGAGCGCAGCCAGCGATCCCAGGCGTTCCGGGACTCCTGAGACAGGGCCTCCCAGGAGATCTCGGCCTTGGCCTGGTTCGTGTTCGGGTCGCTCTCGACCTGGATCTCGACGTAGAGCTGCTTGCCGAAGTCGCGGCGCCAGACCTCGAAGCCGTCCAGGCTGTGCATCGCCGGGGCCGAGCCCTGCAGACGCTCCTGGATCGCCTCGAGGTTGATCGTCACGGTCTTGCCGGCCGGATCGACCACGCCGAGGTTGCCGGTGTGCTTGACGCCCTGGTCCACCGCCTTGCTGGCGATGAGCTGGACGACCTGCATCTCGTCGGCGCCCCAGGCGAGATCCCACTCCCGCGTCCCCGCGTCGGTGGTCTTCACGCTCATCAGCGTGCGGCGGACAGGGATGCGCAGCAGCGTGCCGTCCGGGTTGCGAAGCGAGACGACGTCCTCACCCCCCGGCGCGTCCACGTCCCAGCTGCCCGGCAGCGTCTCGCGAACGATCTGCTGGAAGCGGTTGGAAGAGGCAGCGCGGGTAGCCGGCGCGGTCGCGGGGCTGGCGCCACCACGACGACGTCCGCCGCCCTCCGCGGGAGCGGTGCCGTCGGCCGGAGCCGCGCCATCGCCTGCGGGGGCCGCGGGAGCAGCCTCGCTGAAGGGAAGGAGACCGCGAAACGCGAGCGCGCGGTTCCAGGTGAGGGCAGCCTGGTCCTCGAGGGTTGGCAGGTACATGCCAGAAGCCTTGCCCCGGCCGCTGACGAAGCTGGTTGGGAGGGTCAGAATCCCCACGAATCCCGTCTCCGTCGTCGAAGACGCGGCTACGGGGCGGGGACCTGCGGAGATCTCCTCGATATAAACGCCGGGAGTGCGATATTCAGGCATCGACCATGCTCCGGTTACGGGTAGTACGGTGTGTCATAGGGTAGATCCGCCCTTGTCTTGTTCATTGCCCGGGCGGGTGGACATGAACGGAGGAAATACGGTCATTGTCCCGGCTACCACCATCTGCGAGAGCACATGGCGGCAGGGGCCGAGGCTCGTCTGCGTGCGGAGGGCCATCAGCGGCCATCCAAAATTTCGCACGCCCAGTAGGATGTCCTGGTGAAACGTATGTTTTTTGTCTACGGCCTTGCCCTCGAGGAGGGAGGCCTTGCCGTGCTCGCGGCGGAGGGGAGAGGTGTTCTCGAGCATCAGTTGATCGCCACCTTGCCGCCGGTGATGGTGACCTCGGAGTCGCCTTTCACCTCGACCTTGGCGCCCTGGACCGTCACGGCGGTGTCACCCTTGATGGTGACCTCCTTGCTCTTGACATCGACGGTCTTGGTGCCCTCGATGGTCACAGCCTCCGAGGCCGTCACGGTGGCGTTCTTGCAGTTGACCTCGACGTCGCCGTCGGGGATCTCCACCTTGAACAGCTTGGTCCCGGTGATGGTGATCGAGCCGGCCGAGACATCGAAGACCATGTGGTGCTCGGCCTTGGCCGTCTCGATGGTCAGCACCTCGGTGCCGTCGGTGTCGTCGAACGTGATGCGGTGCCCCGTGCGGGTGCGGATCTCCTTGACGTTGTTCTTGTCGTCGGCGTCGGTCACCTTGGGCTTGTTGGTGCCGTTGTAGACCCCGCCGAGGCAGACCATCTGGTCGAGCGCCTCGCCCTGCCCCTGCAGGATCAGGACCTCGTCATCGATCTCCGGCAGCCAGACGTAGCCGAACTGGTTGGACGCGTAAGGGCCGACGAGGCGCACCCAGGGCAGCTCAATCTCTTCGGAGAAGCCCATCAGCTTCACCTGAATGCGGTGAAGACCCTCCGGGTCTTTCGTGCTCACCACCTTGGCGGAGTAAATCAGCCGCGGAGGGGGGGCGGATGGATGCGTACCGTCGCTCATGGAGTCCCGCTACAGCACGATCCGTGCCAGGGTCTTCTGGCCTCCAGGTGCCAGGTCACCGGAACACATGATCAGCCATCGTGGCCGCGATAACGAGCGGCTGGGAATTGTGGCGAACCGGTGGCAGAGGGGTTTGCCTCAGCGAGGCTGCAGCCGCATCACGAACGATGCGCGACCCCCGCGCGCACGCTCCTCCGTCCGAGGCCGGCGCGTCAGAGGCGGCCTCCCAAGGGCAGCCCGGCCGCGCGCTCCATTGACGCGTCATCAGGGGCGTCGCGCATCGAAGATGATGCTGCTTGAGACAGTGGCGGACAAGGCGGATAGTCCAGCCGCCCTCCGTTGGGAGCGCCCCGCGCGCTTGTGGGGTGTCATTCGTGAACATACTTTCAGTGCTGCACCAAGACGTGGAGCACCCCTGGACCTGCAGCTCATCCACTTTGTGGACTCTCTTCGCCACGAGACCAGCCTCGAGGGCGCGGTGGCCGTCTTTCTCGAGCGCGTGCTGCAGGTCGCCGAGCAGCGCATCGGCCCGACCGGCGTGCTCGGCGCCTGGCTGCAGGTCGCGTCCGGTCGGCCCCTCATCGCCGCCCACCCGCCCCTCTCCGCCCCCCTGGTCGGTCTGGACGATCTCGGCGAGGCCATCTGGAGCCTGCTCTGCCAGCGCCGGGTCGCCCTCGGCGTCGATCTGCGCCGCGGCCGCGCCTGGCAGTCCCCGGGGGAGCGGGGCCTGGACTGGCGCCCCGAGGAGCGCCTCTCCGCCGACTGCTCCCACCTCCTGCTGGTCCCGCTGCGGACCCCCGGCGGCCGCCTGGACGGCGTCGTCGGCCTCGCCACCCAGACCCCCGGCCGCGGCCCCTTCGAGCGCGCCTGGCCCGAGCTCGCCGCCGAGGTGCAGGCGCTGACGGACCTCACCGCGCCCTCGCTGACGCTGCTCCCGCGGCGCGGGGTCAGCCAGTCCCACGAGTACGGCCCCTGGATGCCGGTCATCGGCCGGGCGATGGCCCCGGTCATCGCCACCCTGGACGCCTACGCCCGCCTGGACGAGATCCTCCTCCTGCGGGGCCCCACCGGCACCGGCAAGTCCCGCCTCGCCTCCTGGTGCTGGCAGCGCAGCCCGCGGTCGAGCGGCCGCTTCGTCGTCGCCAACCTGCTCGGCGTCCCGGAGAGCGCCCAGGAGAGCGAGCTCTTCGGCGTGCGCAAGGGCACGTTCACCGGGGTCGGAGAGCGCTCCGGCCAGATCCCCGCCGCCGAGAACGGCACCCTCTTCCTGGACGAGATCGACAAGCTCTCCCTCACCACGCAGGTCAAGCTGCTGCGGCTGCTGGACGAGCGGCGCTACCGCGTGCTGGGAGACGGCGTCGAGCGCGAGGCCGACATCCGCTTCATCGTCGCCAGTAACGCCGATCTCGAGGCGCTCGTCGCCAACGGCCGCCTGCTCGAGGATCTCTACTACCGCATCAACGTCCTGCCCGTGCGCATCCCCTCCCTGCGTCAGCGCCAGGACGAGATCGGCCCCTGGGCGCTGTGGATGGCGCGGGCGCTGCACCAGGGCCGCGTGGGCAACGACGCCGTGGACATCTCCCCCCTCGCCGTGGAGTGCCTGTGCAGCCAGCCCTGGCCGGGCAACCTGCGCCAGCTCCACAACGTCGTGCGACGCGCCTACGCGCTGGCGGCGATGAGCGGCCTCGAGCAGCTCGCCGTGGGTGAGCTGCCCGGAGAGATCCTCATCCACCGCGCCATGGTCGAGCGGGCTCTCCAGGACGAGCCCGGTCCCAGCGTGGCCTCCGACGAGCGCGCTCTGGAGGCCCTCAAGCGCACCGCCCTGGGCGTCGTTCAGCTCGCCGAGCGCCGACGGGCGGCGGGCGTTACGCCCCTCTCCGAGCGCGACGGTGATCTCGAGCTCGCCGACGCCTTCCGCGGCCTGGTCCTGCAGATCGCCGTCGAGCGCACCGGGGACGTGCGCAAGGCCTTCGCGCTCTTCGGGCTGGAGGGCCGGATCCGCGGCGGGAACCACCTGCGGACCTGGCGTCAGGCCGAGGACCAGGTCGCCCTGCTGCGACGCGTGCTGGAGGAGGAGGAGAAACCATAGTTTCGCTATTGATTGGCTCGCACGATTCATAGGCTTGATTTGGGCACGGTGGCCCGCCCGAAAGCTCCACCTCCGCTTGTTGTTTTCCGCTCCGAATTTCGAGCCCTGGTCCTATATAATCGCGCGCTCCACCAGAATCTTTTTCAACCTGAATCGTGTATTCGTACCCATGCGGCGTGTTGTCGGCGTCCAACCCGCGCGCTCGCGACACCCGTTGTGGGTTGTGCCGACAGCGCTTGACGTTGCCCGCGCGCGACGTCGAAGATGCCTCAACCCTACCACCCCGTCGCCCACCATGCCCTCCCCAGACATCCTCTCGCGTCCTCGTCTGGTGCAGGCCCGCGGCTTCGCGGTCGAGGCCCACGGCGACCAGCGCTACGGCCAGCTGCCCTATGTCTTCCACCTCGACGCGGTGGTGGAGCAGCTCCTGCGCTTCCACGACGCCGACATCGAGGAGGAGCTCCTGGTGGCCGGCTACCTCCACGACGTCGTCGAGGACACGACGGTCACCGCCGAGACCCTGCGCGACCGCTTCGGCAGCCGCGTCAGCGAGCTCGTCGTCGCCGTCACCAAGGAGCCCGGGACCACCCTGCGCGAGCGCGACCAGATCACCTGGCAGAAGATCGTCGAGACCGAGGGCGCCGTCCGCCTCAAGCTGGCGGATCGCATCGCCAACGTAGACGCCTCCTGGACCTGGCGCAGCAAGAAGCTCTTCCGCTACAAGAGCGAGTATCCCCGCTTCCGTGGCGCGCTCTTCACGAACGCGAGCGGCGCCGAGCATGCGATGTGGCAGGCCCTGGACGAGCTGCTCGGCTTCGTCTGAGCCCGTCTGAGCCAGGGTCTGACCTTATCCATTATCCTTTTTTCCCGGACCTCCCCGTTCGCGGCCGCCTGCCCGCCTGGATAGATCGCGCTCCCCCCAGGAGCGCCCGTGCCCCTCGAGAGCCGCTACCCCTTCGACCCGAACGCCGCCTCCACCCCTGGCTCCGGCGTGTTCGGCCTGCTCACCACGCCCGAGGAGAGCCAGGTCATCCTGGTCCCCGTGCCCTTCGACGCGACGACCTCGTACCGGCGCGGCACCGCGGGCGGCCCCGAGGCCATCCTCGAGGCCAGCCGTCAGGTGGACGTCTTCGATCTGCTGGCCGGCCGCGTCTACCAGCAGGGCATCGCCATGCTCGACCTCGATCCCGCGCTGCTGGCGTGGAACGAGGCCGCGCGCGCCGCCGCCGATCCGGTCATCGAGGCCGGCGGCGTCTTCCCCGATCGCCCCGACCTGCAGGAGGCCGCCGCGCGGGTCAACGCGCTCTCCGAGCAGATGAACGCGACGGTCTACGAGACCGTCCGGCGCTGGCTGGCCGCGGGTCGGCTGGTCGGCGTCGTCGGCGGTGACCACTCCGTGCCCTTCGGGGCCATTCAGGCGCACGCCGAGGCCTTCCCCGGGCTCGGGGTGCTGCACATCGACGCCCACGCCGATCTGCGCGTCGCCTACGAGGGCTTCACCTGGTCGCACGCCAGCATCATGGCCAACGTGCTCGACCGCGTCCCCGGGGTCGGCTCCCTCGTGCAGGTGGGGCTGCGCGATCTCTGCGAGGAGGAGTGGGACCGCATCCGGGCCGAGCCGGACCGCGTCACGGCCTTCTTCGACCCCTGGCTGCAGGCGCAGAAGCACCGGGGGCGCCCCTGGTCCGAGCTCGCCGCGGAGATCGCCGCCCGCCTGCCGGAGCAGGTCTATATCTCCTTTGACATCGACGGACTCGATCCGACCCTCTGTCCACACACCGGAACCCCTGTTCCTGGGGGTCTGAGCTTCGCCGAGGCGATGACCCTGCTCGAGGCGGTCGTGGACTCCGGGCGTCGCATCGTCGGCTTCGACCTGAACGAGGTCGCCCCGGGGCCCGAGGGGGACGAGTGGGACGCCAACGTCGGCGCCCGCGTTCTGTATCGGATGATCGGGCTCGCGTTGCGTTCACAGGGCGCGCTGCTGGGGCTCGAGCTGGCGCCCTGAAGCGGGCGCGCCTGCTCCGCGGATCGGGTATGCTCTCAGGCTGGAGGTCCGCCCATGCTCGTCGCCCTGCTCGCGCTCGCCTGCACCACGCCCGACGCCGTCGAGAAACCGGAGAAGAAGGTCGATCCCACGGAGGAGCACGACTCGGGCACCTCGGACACCGCGTCCGAGCCCGAGGCCGACATCGCGAAGTGGAGCTTCCTGGTCTTCATGAACGGAGACAACGATCTGGAGATGTACGTCTCCCACGATCTGAACGAGCTGGAGATCGTCGGCGCCAGCGAGGGCGTCAACGTCCTGGTGCAGGCGGACCGCACGCCCGGCTATGCCGACGACGACGGCGACTGGCAGGGCACGCGCCGCTACGCCATCGTGGGCGACGACGACATCACCACGGTCACCTCGCCCGTGCTCGAGGAGCTGGGCGAGCTGGACATGGGCGACCCCGAGGTGCTCGCCGACTTCCTGCTCTGGGCCGAGGAGAACTACCCGGCCGAGCACGTGGCGGTCATCCTCTGGGACCACGGCGACGGCTGGGCGTTCACCGGCGATCCCGCCCGTGGCGCGGTGAGCTGGGACGAGACCTCGGGCAACGATCTGTCCATCGCCGAGGGCGAGCTGGCCGCGGGGCTGAGCGTGCTGGTGGAGGCCCGCGGCGAGCCTATCGACATCATCGGCTTCGACGCCTGCAGCATGGCCACCTGGGAGGTGGCGCATGCGCTCTCGGGCTACGCTGACTTCATGGTGGCCAGCGAGGCGACCGTGGGCGGCGAGGGGCTGCAGTACGGTCCCGCGCTCAGGCTGCTGCGCGACGCCGAGGACGACTCGCCCGAGGCGCTGGCGAAGAACCTCGCCATCAAGGCCGTCGAGCAGGGCGCCGAGCTGACCTTCTCCGCCGCGGATCTCCGAGAGTTGGGCCCGCTCACCGAGGCGCTGGACGAGCTCGCCGGCCTGCTGCTCGAGCGCGAGGGCGGCGTGGACTGGTTCCTGGAGACCCGCTCCGAGGCGCGCGCGGTCGATAACTACTACCACGACTGGTATGTCGATCTCGCCGATCTGGCCGCGCTGGCCGCCGCGTCCGAGGACCAGGAGATCGCCCTCGCAGGGCTGGCGGTCGTGGACGCCATGCCGGCGCTGGTCATCGCGAACCACGCCTCCGAGCCGCTGACCTGGGTGGGTGGCCTGACCATCCACACGGACACGGACACGGCCTGGGCGGACTACCTGGAGATCTACGCCGACGGAGAGGGCGCCACCTGGTCGCAGGCCACGCGCTGGGACGAGCTGCTGCTCTCCGGCGCTGGGATGCTGTAACACGGCGTTACAGAGTCGCTTCTGGGATGAGGCGCCAGGCCCGCCGGCCCGGCGCGGGCTCCACGGCCACGGCGAGCTCCACCACCTCGGGCGGCGGAGAGGGGAGGGCCAGATCCAGGCCCCGCCCCATCCCCGTCCGGAGGGGCAGCGGGCTCGCCTCGCCGCCCGGGTCGCGCGCCTGACCCGAGGCCCGCCCGCGCAGCCACAGCCGCAGGGGCGGCGTGTCGCCGAAGCCCGTGTTGCGTACGCTCACGCGCAGGCGCGCTCCCTCGCGGCGCAGCGGCTCCAGCAGGGTCAGCGCGGGGAGCGGCTCCTGATAGGCGAAGGGCGCCAGAAAGAAGCCGAGCAACGGGCCGCGCGCGCCGTGATGGCCGCGCTCGTGCGTGCTCTCGCGCGCCTCCTGTTGGCCGCTGAAGTCGTAGTCGATGGTCTGTTCTACATTGGGTCCGTTCGGCTCGTACACGTAGAGACGGCAGCTCTCTCGACCCCAGGGCCCGGGGTCCTCGTAGCCGGTCACCAGGACCTGGTGGTTGGCCATCGGGTTCGGCGTCGTGCCGACGATGGCGATGGGGCAGACCTCGCCCGCGTCGATCCGCTGGCGGATGGTGGTCAACGCCTCGCGGGCGCGGGCGCGCACCCAGGCCCGCCCGCCGAGGTGCGCGAGCGGGGAGAGGCCCAGGCCGACGGCCATGCTGAGCAGGGTGGTGGCGGCGACTCCGTCGCGCAGGCTGTCCAGCAGGCGGCGCCAGAGCAGGGCGCGTAACGCAGACTCGGGCGGCGAGGCCCATCCCGGCACCTTCGCGCCCCCGGCGAACGCGCCGCGCGGCGGCAGCACGGAGCGTCGATAGGCGTCCGCCGCGGCCAGGGTCATGCCCCCGCAGAGTCCGACCGGGCCAGGGTCGAAGCGCGCCAGCACCGCGTCGCC
>CAZKWG010000108.1:0-6506 GCA_964556105.1 uncultured Enterobacterales bacterium
GGAGGGACGGGCGTCGGGATGCTGGGCCCGATCGGCGCGGCGACGGGCGTCGCGGGCGCCACGGGCGCGACCGGGGCCGCGACGGGCGCCACCGGCGCCGCGGGCGTCGCGACTGGAGTGACGGGCGCCACAGGCGCGACCGGGGCCGCGACGGGCGCCACAGGCGCCGCGGGCGCCGCGGGCGGCGGTTTGGGAGCTTCGAGGCGCGCGACGGTCTTCCGCGGCAGGACAGGCAGAGGCGCGGCCTCTGTGTCCTGATCTTCGGTCACCTCGTCCATCGCCGAGGGGAGCCCGTGCTCGTCGAGCAACAGACGGCTTGATCCTGCGCCGAAGAGGCGGGACAGCTTGTTGCCCGGGGTGCGCTTCTGACCTTTCATGAATCGTCTCGATCCCCTGAGGGACGTGAGCCGGCCTCCGTTCTACATGTCCACGCTCGCCCGAGCAAGCTCAGGCCCACAAGGCCTCCAGAGGTTTAGGTATATCGCGGCCCTCGGCCACAGACTGCAAGAGGTCGCGATGATCTGGCGCGACGCTCACCTCGAGGCCGCGCGCGGTGCTGGTCCCTACCAGCACGTTGTCGCGGATGAGCTGGTTGACGGCGCGGCGCACCAGCGTCAGCTCCTCTCCCTCCAGGCCGCGCGCGAGGTTGTCGGCGCGCACGAGGCTGCCCTCCGGGCGCTGCAAGAGCTTCAACGCCAGAGAGCGCAGCAGGGCGCGCGGTCGGAGCGGGTCCTGGACGGGCAGCGGGCCGCCGTCCCACCAGGTCTCGACGCAGGTGAGCGAGCGGATCCGGTCCACCTCAGACTCGTCGAAGCTGAGCTGAGCGGGCAGGCCGCCCTCGTGGCCCAGCACCCTGGCCACGTCGAAGGGATGGACATCCAGCCAGCGGGCGATCTGGGACAGGGTCAGCTTCTCGAAGAGCTCCGCCTCAGCCATCGTAGGCCTCCTCTTCATCCTGCTCCTCACCCTGATCGTCGTCCTCTTCCACCTCTTCGGGGATGATGGCGTCGGGCGCCAGCCACACGAGGTAGGGCTCGAGGCGGGTGACCCGCAGCTCGGCGGCCTGGGACTTGAGGCGGCTCACCTGGCGCTCCAAGGACTGCTTCAGATCGCCCTGCACCTCGCTCTCGCCCAGCCAGACCTGGATGGCCAGCTTGCCCTCGTAGGGGGCGTACTGGAGCGGGGCCTCGGACGCGCCGATCTCGGCCAGCATCGTGGCCAGGGCGCCGACGATCCGGTAGCCGATGAGGGCGTGCAGATCCTCGCTGCGCTCGGTCCAGCGCGACCAGGTCTCGAAAGGCACGGGCACGATGACGGCGAGGGCCTCGGGCGCGCCCTCCTGCGGGTCGAGGCTGGCGATCAGCGTGAACCCGGCGTCCTCGACGTCCAGCACCGGGGGCGCCGACTGGGCGGCCTCGATGTAGGGCTTGAGCTGGGCCTTGACCTCCTCGTGGTGGGCGGTCAGCGCCTTCCGGTAGCCCGCGGGGAGCATCTCCAGGGTCGGCTCAATCTCGGCGAACTGTTTGTATTCTTCCACGAGGCCGGCGACGGTCGGATCCTGGAGGAGGCGGTCCATGGCCGCCTCCTGGTCGCTGACCGCGCTGCGCCAGAGCAGGGCGCGCTCCTGGAGCAGCGGCGCCTCGGTCTCGAGGCCGGACAGCACCGCGTCGCGGGTGCGGTTGATCTGGTCCTCGTCGAGCTCGCCGAGCCGGGACTGCATCTCCTCGCGCAGCGCCGAGACCGCCTTGAGCTGGCGCTGCAGCTCAGCGATCTTGGCGTTGAGCTGCTCCTCCTGCTCATCGATCTCGAGAAGCTCACGCTTGATGTCCGACTCGGTCTCTTCGCGCCATCGATCGACCATCTCGAGAGACACAACAAGCTGCGGCACGTTCGTTACGGAACCCTGGTTCATCGCCTCTGCTCCTGCTTCCGCTTCGGCACGGATGCCTGTCGTCTGCCCCATCGCCTGCTTCTACACCGCTCGGGTCCATGACCGCGATCGCGCACGGTGCTTCTCCAGTGTACTCCGCTTCGCGCGACCGTGCAGGTCCATGCCAGGGATCATCCGCGTCCGGAACCGCGCGATGGTAGCATGGACGCTGACGGCGCAGCCCGCGCCTGGAGCACCATGACCTCCGTTCCGGCCCCGCCTGGCGAACCCCGACTTGCGCAGCAGGCCCTTCCCGCGCGCGCCGAGGAGGTGGTGGTCGCGGGGCAGGGCCTCGGAAAACGCTTCGACATCTACCTGAGCGATCGGGCGCGCCTGCTCGAGTTTTTTGGGAACCGTCGGCACCACACGGAGCACTGGGCCCTCACCGACGTCAGCTTCAAGGTGCGGCGAGGGCGCTCGTTCGGGGTGATCGGTCAGAACGGCGCGGGCAAGTCCACGCTGCTCAAGCTCATCGCCGGGATCACGCGGCCGACGGTGGGCACGCTGGAGATCCGCGCCTCGATGTCCACGCTGCTCGATCTCGGGCTCGGGTTTCACGGGCACTTCACCGGCCGCGAGAACATCCGCCTGAACTGCGCCTTGATGGGCATGAGCGAGGAGAACGTCCGGGCGGTGATGCCGGACATCATCGCCTTCGCCGAGCTGGCGGACTTCATCGACTACCCCGTGCGGACCTACTCCGCGGGGATGAACCTGCGCCTCGGCTTCGCCGTCGCCGCCCACGCCAACAGCGACATCCTGCTGGTCGACGAGGTCCTGGCGGTGGGGGACCAGTACTTCCAGCGCCGCTGCGTGCGGAAGATCGAGGAGTTCCTGGAGAACGGACGCACCATCCTGCTGGTCTCCCACGACCTCCACGCCGTCCGCCACCTCTGTGACGAGGTCCTCTGGCTGGAGAAGGGGAGGGTGCGCGCGGTGGGTCCGGCGCGGGAGATCGTCGAGCGCTACATGGACGTCGAGCGGGAGCGCGCCATGGGCGCCCGGGCGGGGCAGACCCGCTGGTTCCCGAGCGCGAGGGGACGGCCGGCCCCCGGCGCGCTGCGCGGCACGGTGGACGATCCGGCCGTAAAGGAGGCGCTGCTGCAGGCGACGGCCCTGCCCGACGTGAAGGAGATCTGGGCCGAGCCCGTCGCCGTCACCCCGGTGGACGTGGTGGACGGCGACGTCCCGGTGGCGCAGGGCACGGGGGAGGTGCGCATCCTGCGCGTGCGCATCCTGGACGCGCAGGGGCAGCCGCGGGAGCGCTTCCGCACGGGAGAGGACGTCGTCGTCGCCGTGACCTTCCGCACCGCGGAGCCCGTCCCGCGCCCCATCTTCGGCGTCGCCATCTTCCGCAACGACGGGGTCTACATCCACGGCCCGAACAGCCGCTACGACAACGTGCTCGACGGCACCTTCCACGGGATCTACACCTTCTTCATCCAGTGGAGGCGCCTGCCGCTGCTCGCGGGAAACTACCGGATCTCCGTGGCGATCTTCGACCAGAACCACCTGAAGCCCCACCTCTGGCACAACCAGCTCTATGACCTTGCCGTCGTGCAGGAGATGGAGGATCACGGGCTCGTGCTGCTGGATCACGCCTGGGGCCTGATCACCCACCTGGAGGAGCCGCCCTGAGCCGCGTCCTGCTGATCGGGAGCGGCCCGCTGCCGGGCCCGGCCGTGGAGCGCGTCGGGTTCCCCCAGCTTCGGCTGGCGCAGTTCCGCGAGGCCTTGGAGGGCGCCGGCCACGGCGTGCGCGTGGTGGCCCTGCAGCCGGGCGCGCAGACCCAGGCGCCTCCGGCCCGATGGGAGGGGCTGGTGGCGGTGGAGGAGGAGGGGCCCGGCTGGCTCGAGGCGCTGGCGGCCCTGGCCGTGGGCGCGGAGGTGGTCGTCTCGGCGGGGCCCTACAACCCGGGGCGCGCGGCGGCGCTGTGCGCGGGAGAGCTCCCAGTCTGGGTGGATATGCCGGGAGATCCGTTCGCCGAGCTTCAGGCGTTGATGCTGGCCAGTGATCCTGCAGAGGTGGATCGTGGCGCCCTCGCGGCGCGCGTCGCCGCCGCCGAGGCCGCCGCGCTCAGCGCGCTCTCCCGGGCAGACGCGCTCTCCACGGTCAGCGAGGCGCAGCGCCACGCGGCGCTCGGCCAGCTCGGGCTCCTGGGCAGGCTGGCGACGCGCCGCCTCGAGGAGCCCGTCTTCGTCCTGCCGGTGGCCTGGGCGTTCGGGCTGCCTCCCCGTCCGCCACGCCCGCGCGCCGCGCACGAGCCGCTCACGGTCGGCTTGAGCGGCGGCTTCAACACCTGGTTCGACGAGGACACCCTCATCGCCGGGCTCGAGCGGGCCCTGGCCCGGACCCCGCTGCTGCGGGTCGTCGCCACGGGCGGCGACATCCCGCGGCACCACGCGCGGGGGGCGGAGCGCTTTGGCCGCTGGGCGCAGCGCCAGGGCCCGCGGGTGCGCCTGCTGGGCTGGGTGCCACAGGCGGCCCTCGGCGAGGCGCTCGCGGGCTGCCAGGTCGGGATCAGCCTGGACCGGCCCGGCCACGAGGCGGAGCTGGGGAGCCGGACGCGCCTCCTCTTCTTCGCCCATCAAGGCCTGCTCGGGGTAGGGACGGCGCGCTGTCCGCTGGCCAGGGAGCTGGTGGCGCTGGGCGCGCTGCGGCCGGTGCCGGAGGGGGACGCCGACGCGCTCGCCGAGGCCCTCCTCGAGGAGGTGGCGCGGCCCTCGGACCCTCGCCGACTGGAGGCCGCGCAGGCGCAGCTCGCGGATCGCCTCGCCCCCGCGCAGGTCTTCGCGCCGCTCTGCGCCTGGGTCGAGAGACCGACCCGGCGCGCGCCCTCCGCCGGACCCGGCGCGGCCCTCGCGCTGGAGAACGCCCGGCTGAAGGCCGAGCTCAACGCGGTCTATGCCAGCCCGACCTGGCGCTCGCTGGCCAGGCTCCACCGCGGCCTGCGCGGCGGAGGCGAGCCTACTCGATGAGGCGCAGGTGGCCTCGCCGCGGCGTGGGCTTCTTCTCCTCTTCCTCCTCGGGCTCCTCGGTCGGCGTGTCGCTGGGCGGGAGCGGGAAGAAGGTCACCTGCTTGAACGCGGCCCAGGGGAAGGTGCAGGTGCAGAGCGAGTCGAAGGAGAGGTTGATCTGCAGGCCCGTGGGGAGGAACTGCGGGTCGTTGTGCTTGTGGTAGGCGGCGTCCAGGCGGATGGGCAGGTGCTCCGGATAGCGGGCCAGCACCGAGCGGGGGATGCCGCTCTCGCCGAGAAGCTTCGCGTCCGTGATGAAGAACATGTCGCAGCCCAGCGCGAAGCCCAGGCGCATGGCCTGCTCCGTGTGGTTGCCGTAGGGGTCGGGCTCGAAGGTCTGTACCGGGCGTTCGCGGCGCGAGACCGCGCGCAGCACGGGGACCTCCGGCTCATCCGGCTCCTCCTCCTGGGCGACACCCATGGGGAGACCCATGTCCTGTGGCGAGAGGCCCAGGCCCTGAGCGAGCGTGACGAAATCGTCAACGGTCAGCGTCTCGGTGCCGGCGAGGAGGTGCTTGAGCCGCGCGCGATCGATGCCGGTCTGACGGGCCAGAGAGGCGGTGTTGACGGCCTTCTTCTGCATCATCTCTCGCAACAGACGAATCATCGCTTCTGACGGGCGCTGCGACATCTACTCCTCCCAGGTGGCCAGATAACCCATGCCGCGCTGGCGAGGACGGCGGGTTAGCAGAAGGCATGGACATCCCCTGGGCAGGACTGGGCGGCGTGGGGCTGCTGATCGCGGCGTTGCTCTGCGCGGGCGTGCTGGTGCGCGTGCAGCGCTGGCGTTTGCGGCGGCGGGCCAGCCTGCTTCCGGCGGGCGTGTCGGCCGTCCGCGAGGCGCGCGACGCGCCGGGCCGCCTCTTCGTCGAGGCCTCGCTGGTCGGCGGCCCTCGGGCCGGAGGCTACAGCACCATCCGAGCCGATCTGGTGCTCGCTCCTGGCCTGTTGATCGTGGCGACCCATCAGGGGCGGATGCTGCAGGTGGACGCGACCCACCCGGGCAAGGCGCTCTGCACCGGGCCGCGCCGCCTCGTGCTGGAGGGGCTGCACCCGTCGGGCTCCACCCGCGTGCGCCTGGAGCTGATGGTGGACGACGCCGAGGGCTGGGCAGAGGCCGCGCAGGCGCTGGCGCCGGCCTAGGCGCGGCCTGGGCCCGGCCTACTTGCGGGGCGGGTGCTTGTGCGCGGGCGTGGGGAGCGCGGACTTCATGGCGTTCTCCTTCCTTGGTTGGCCTGTTGCCTATTTGGTCGGCGGGTGCTTGTGCGTGGGCAGCGTCTTCGCCTTCTCCGGCGCGGCCGGCGGGGCGCTCGGGTTGATGTCGACGCGGCTCGCCTTGTAGATCTGCGTGGACGACGGCGTCTTGATGCTGGTCGAGGTGTTGGACTTCGTGCTCGCGGTCTTGTGCGCGCCGATGGCGACGGTCTGCGAGGCCTCGAGCTTGAAGTCCTTGCACTTGATGGAGTAGGTCTCCTTCGCCTCGTGGATCGTGTCCTTGTCGCAGTACTCGTTGATCGTCTTCTCGGCGCTCAGCAGCTGCTGGTAGATGGGCGCGCTCT
>CAZKWG010000108.1:6516-14541 GCA_964556105.1 uncultured Enterobacterales bacterium
TCTTGACGTCCAGGCGCGAGCTGGCCTGGGCGCCGATCTCGATCTTCTCGGCGCCCGAGGTGTCGTCGAAGATGATCATGTGATCGTTTCGCGACCAGAAGACGCGCTTGTCGTCGTTGCTGTCGTCGTTGTGGTACGGCTCGGGCTTGTCCGCCGCGCCGTTGTAGACGCCGCCCATGACGATGGGGGACATCGACCGGTAGGCGAAGCACATGATGACCTCGGTGCCGATGTCCGGGAGGATCACCAGCCCGCGCATCTTGCCGCTCATCGGCGACATCATGCGGCACCAGGAGCTCTTCAGCTCCTCGCCGCTCTCCACCGGGTACTTGACCAGCACCCGGTGCATCCCGTCCGGGTCCTTGTTCTCCAGCACGATCCCGACGACGACTCCGTTGACCATGAGGCCCTCCGCCCGCTCAGTTGATGAGCGTCATGCTCGCCTTCATGGTGAGCTGGTTGCCGCCGTTGACGGTGCAGGTCTGGCCGGTCTCGATGTCCATCGTCGTGCCGGCGGTGATGCTGATCGAGTTGTCGGCCTCGAGGATGAAGTCCTTGCACTTCAGCGAGATGGTCTCCTTGGCCTCGATGATGATGTCCTTGCCCGAGTAGATGGACAGGACCTTCTCCGCCGAGTCCCAGATGAAGCGGATCTCCTCGTTGTGCGAGATCAGCTCGATGCGCTCGGCGCCCGCGGTGTCGTCGAAGGTCAGGCGGTGGCCCGAGCGCGACTGGAAGACGCGCAGGTTGTTCTCGCCGTCCTCGTTCGCGTAAGGCGGCGTATCGACGCCGTTGTAGAGCGAGCCCATCACGATGGCGTGGTTGATGTCGCCGTGCACGAAGGAGACCAGCACCTCGTCGTCGATCTCCGGGATGGTCATCCAGCCCCGCTCCTTGCCCGCCATCGGCATCACCAGGCGCGCCCAGTAGCCCTCCGGCATCTCCGGCAGGGTGGGGAACTTCACCTTGACGCGCCCGAGCTGATCGGGATCCACGTTGTCGATGACGATGGCCTCCACGAGGCCCGGCATCTGCCCCGAGAAGGGGCGACCCTGGCGATCCGTGACCTTGGGCATGTTGCACTCCCGCGCGTAAGCGTCCCAGAATCACAAGTATAGGGCTTGCCGTCATCGGGGTCAACGAATGGGCCCGTTCGCGTAGGTATAGCCGATCGACGCGCCTTCTCAGCGAGCTGCGGCGCTGGCGCCCACGGGGTTCTTCCGCGCGCGCAGCGCGAGCGTGCGGTGGACGTGCCGGGTCCGGGCGCCGAGCTGCAGCGGCCAGTCCAGATCGAGGGGGCTCCCCGGCTCGAAGACGTAGCCGCGGGCGCGGAGGAAGTGCAGCAGGAATCCCTCCTCGAGGCGCTGCGGCCGCGGCGTGATCTCGTCCTGCCAGGCGAAGGCGCAGCTCAGGATCAGCGTGCCCCCCGTCGCCAGCAGGGCGTCGGCCTGCTGGAGGACGAGGAAGGGCTCGCGGCAGGAGTCGAGGAGGTTGAACAGGAGCACCGCGTCGAACTGCTCCGCGTGGAAGGGGGGATCGTGCGCGTCGGCCAGCACCCGGCGGCCGGGGAAGCGCCTCAGCATCGTCCAGTTGAGGTCGAGGCCGACCAGGTCCGCCTCGGTGGGCAGCGCGCCGTACATCCCCGCGCCGGCGCCCATGTCCAGGACGAGCCCGCGCAGGGCGGCGACCTGCGCCCTCGCCCAGTCCTGAAGCGGCCCCTCCCGGCTGGCCAGATAGACCTCGAGCAGGCGGCGGTCTCGCTGCAGCGCACCTCCCGCGCCGCTCACCACCCGCTCCAGCACGGGCGCGGGCAGGTCCTCGCGGGCCAGCACGCCCACGGCCTCCTGCGCCAGCCAGGCGTCCACGTCCCGCAGCACGATGGGCACGCCATCGATCAGCGGGTACACCCGCCCACAGCCCGCGCAGGACAGCCCGGCGGGGTGCGCGAAGACCGCGTAGGCGCACAGGGCCCCGCCCTCGACGCGCCTGCACCCCGGGCAGATCAGGGGCGGCCCGCGATCAGCCCCCCACGATGACGTTGGAGCTCCCCTGAATCAGGTTGCCGACGCCGCCGCAGTGCGTGGTCATGTCGTTGATGCGAGCCGCCGGGATGTCGTTGTAGTAGACCGTCCCGCTGCCCGTCTGGACGTTCCAGGAATTCGGGCCGCAACAGGCGAAGTGGACGCCTGGGTCGCCAATGCGCAGCGCCATCAGGCCGTTGACGATGACGTCGGGCGAGCCCTTGACCCCTGGACCCTGCACCGGGTGGGGGCAGGCCGGGCAGCCGTGCGCGTCCGCGGGGTTGAAGGCATAATCTGTCACACGCGATTGAGGCGGCATCGCCATTCCTCCCTGCAGATGATCGACCAGAGCGGATCATACAGCAGGCGCGTTGAGATAGCATCCCCCGATGCGGTCTCCGTGCAGGCTGATGGCCATGCCGCCTCTCCTCTGCGCATGCAGCGCAGGGTCGCCCGTCGTGCGCGAGAGCGTCGGCCTGGTCGGCGACGGGGTCATGGGCGCGCTGATCGCCGAGGGCGGCGGCTGCGGGGCGGGCGCGCTGCAGGTCGGCCTTTGGGGGCCACGCTTCGGGACCGAGGGCCTGGTCCCGGCGACGGCCATCGAAGAGGATGGCGCGATCTGGGTCTACTTCTCGCTCTCCACCGGCCTTGGCGAGGGCGAGGCGGCGCTGCGGCTCGAGCGCGGGCAGGCGAGCCTGCCGCTGGGCGCGCGGCCGGGGGAGCACGAGGTGCAGCTCACCCTGGGCGCCCTCCCCGAGCCCGCCGAGCTCGAGGCCTGGAGCAGCGCCGGCGCGGCCCGCCTGGCGAGCGAGCGCGTGGCCTGGGAGCAGGGCAGCTTCCTGCTCCGCGACGGTGATCAGACCGTGGGCGACGTGCAGCTGCTCGGGGAGCGCGCTCGGGTCGCCGTTTACGACGCCTTCTGGCTCACGCCGTCGCCGGTCTGGACCGCGCCCCGCGCCGACGGCCCGGAGATCGTGCTGGAGTTCCCCGTCGAGCCCTCGCTGGAGGGGGAGCCGGGCCTGCTGCGCCTGAACGTGCCCACGGGTCGGGCCGTGGTGCCCGCGGAGCGCGTCCCGACGGAGCTCGACCGCTCCTTGGAGCTGGTCCCAGGCGAGCTCTCCGACGACGCGCGCGACGAGCGAATCGACGAGGCCATCGTGCTCGCCGACGCCATCGAGGCCGAGCAGAGCGGCGCGCTGGCGCGCAAGCTGGCTGCCGAGGTACGGGGCCCCGAGGGGGACTGCATGTCGGTGGACGCGCTCGACCCTGAGTGGAGGCTCCTCCTCCGCGGCTACGACGTCACGGTGCTCCCGAGCGCCGAGGGCGACACCTGTACTGTCGAGCTTGCTCCGAAGGTGCCGCAACACGGGCGCCATCTTCGCGCCCGATTCGCCCCGAATCCGCTACCTTAGGCAGGTGAGCGTTCCGTCGTTCCGTCGTTCCGGCAGCGTGGAGCGTGGGTCCAAGACCCGCTCTTTCAAGAGAAAAGAAACCCCCCGGATCGGTGCTCCCATTTTCCGCCATGCGGGAGCGACTCCCAGGCTCGACCCGGGGGGCGCGGCAGCTCCAAGACACACTCTTTTTGAGGAGAGGAGGACGACCTCGCGGTCGTCGGGACCATATGGTGCAAGTACCGTGCCAGCATTCTCGCTCCAGCGTAAAGGGTTTAATAATGAGCGAGGTATCTAGATTTTTGCGCGGCGTCGCTCAGGGGCCTTTGCGGTTCCCGTTTCCGTATGGAAATTTCCAGGTTAGAAATTTCTGCAATCAGAAATTTCTTGCGCGAGCGTCGCGCGCGGAGGCACGGTGTCGCTCAGGGATAGCAGCTCGAGGGGCACTCGCGCGGCCAGTCCAGCTCCTCCGCAGGGACGAAGGTGCCGGTGAAGTCTTCCGCCCACAGCTCGAGGCGCGCCTTGTGCTCCTCACAGTCGTCCATCGTGGGAGCGCTTTGGTCGATGCACCAGAGCTCGCGCGGGGGAGGGGCCTCGTTGTTGTCGATGTAGGAGATCGAGGGGTGCTGAGGGTGGATGTCATGGGCCCACATGAGCGAGGCCGGCCGCCACGCGCGGTACTGAATCTCCTCGTCCCAGTCCCAGCCGTTCGCTGCGCCGAGGGCGACCGTGCTGGAGAAGGCAAGGATAGAGGCGGCGATAGCGGTGATGCGGGTCATGGTCGTTCTCCCGTGTTGGTGTCACGCAACAAGAGAAGGCAAGACCCGTGCCAGGCCTCTCAGTCGAGAGGTCTGGCGCTAAAAATGTACGATAAACGCCTCTTATTCTCTGTATGGCCGCGATCCGTTTATACTGATAGGATTGCCAGCGGGCAATTTTTTTGTTCCGCACGTTGCCTTGTGGAAATATCGGGAGAGAAGAGGCGTTCTCGCCGATCGCGATGTGCCAGAACCTGCGCGACCTCGTCGTGGGGGACAGCAGCTACGAAAGGAGCGCGTACTTGAACCTGGCTCTTCGATTCAAGCGCGTACGTCTGGCCGCGCAAGCGTCGTTCGGCTCCACGATCGTGGTGCAGGACCGGATTCTCGGCGGGCTGAGCGTCTTGAAGCTGGCTCCAGCGGGCTCCGCGGACGCGGATCAGCTGCGCGCCGAGGGGCTGCTGCTCTCGGACCTGCTGCACCCGCGCATCGTCCACGTCGTCGATCGCTTCGTCGGGGCGGCCGCCCTCAGCGGAGATGAGCCCGTCACGGGATTCGCCACCCGCTGGGTCGACGGAGCGCCGCTCACCGAGGCGCTGCGCGGGCGCTCGCTGGGAGAGCGTATGGCCGGCTTCGCCGGTCTGCTGGACGCGGTGAGCTATCTGCATCGGCGCTCGCTCATCCACCTCGATCTGAAGCCGGACAACGTGCTGTTCTCCGACGAGATCGGGCCGATGCTGCTGGATCTCGGCTCCGCGCGCAGCGTCCACGCTGGCCCTGGGGAGGCGGGCGGGACGCTGGGGTACGCGGCGCCCGAGGTGCTGGTGGGCCAGGCGGCCTCTATCGCGTCCGACCTGTACAGCCTGGGCGCGATCCTCTACGAGCTGCTCACCGGCCAGCGGCCCTTCGGCGAGCTGGGGGGCGCCGACCTGCGCGCCGCGGTGCTGCTGGGCGACGTGGTGCCCGTGCGGCTGGTGGCGCCGGAGACGCCGTTGCCGCTGGCGCGCCTCACGCTGGACCTGCTCAAGGTGGAGTCCTCCGAGCGCCCCTCCTCCATCGAGGAGATCGCCCGACGGCTGGAGGAGGCGGGCGTGCGGGCGCCGACGGGCTCGGGGGAGCCGCCCTTCGCGGGTCGGCAGGCGGAGACGGAGCTCGTGCAGCGGGCGCTCCTGGGCGGCGGCGGCCGGCTCCTCGCCTGCGTAGGGCCGCTCGGGAGCGGGCGCACGCGGCTGGCGCGGCGGGTGCTCCACCTGAACGGGGAGCGCCCCGGGGCGGTGTCCTTGGACCTCTCCCGCGCCGATGACCCGCTCCGCGCGCTGGGCCGGCTCGCCGCGGGGATCGCCGGAGAGCCGGTGCCGCCGGGTCCGGGCTGGGCGGACGAGACCGCGCGGGCCCTGGCGCGGGGCGGCGAGCTTCTGGGCGCGATCTACCTCGGTCGGCGGGAGGACGTCTCGCCGGAGCGGCTGCCCACCCTGGACGGCCTGGCGCGCGCCCTGGTCAGCGGCGGAGCGGTGGTGATCTGGGCCAGCCGCGAGCCGCTCGCGGGCGTCGAGACGGTCGCCGTCGGTGGGCTGAAGCCCGCGGACGTGGCGGTCATCGGTCGCTTCTTCGGGCTCTCGGGGGAGGCCCGCCTTCGTGAGGCCGCCCGCCGCGTCGGCGATCTGCCCGGCCCGCTGATCCGCGCGCTGGGCGCCCCGGGGGCGCAGTCGGAGGCGCTCAACCCCGCGGAGCAGCTCTCCATCCTGGCCCTGGCCTCGCTGCCGGTAGGGATCCCCGCGGCGGTGCTCGCCATGTTCCCGCGCGAGGTGCGCGATCCGCTGCCGCGCCTCATCGATCTCGGCCTGGTGCGCCGGGACGAAGACGGCGCGATCTACGTCGATCGCCCACTTCAGGACGCCGAGATCCCGCTGGTGCTGCGGCCCGCGCTGACCACCGCGCTCGAGCTGCGGCTGGCAGGGCAGGACCCGCTCTGGGTGGGCCTGGTCGCGGCGCGCCTGGGGCTCACCGAGGTCGCCGCCTCCTGGCTGCCCGAGGCGGTTCGTGTGGCGGGGGATCGCCGGGAGGAGCTGCTGGAGCTCGTGCAGCGCCTCGCCGCCGCCGGCGACGTGGTCGCCCGCCCGACCCTGGCGCGGCTGCTGCTCGAGCGCGGAGAGCCGCGGCAGGTGGTGGCCCTGCTGCGAGGTCGGCAGGATCTCCTTCCCGAAGACACCACGCTCCTGGCGCGGGCGCTCCGCCAGGACGGTGAGCATGCCGAGGCCACCCGGGTGGTGATCGAGGCCCTGGAGTCGGGCGTCCACGCGCCGGCGCTCTGGCTGGAGCTGGCGCGCTGCCGCCTGCTCGTGGGCGATCTGGACGGCGTGGAGGCCGCCTGCCGCGAGGCGGTCAGCCAGGACCCGGGTCTCGAGGACGAGGTGCTGGTCATCGAGGTCGTGCTGGCCGTGCGCCGCCTCGATCAGGGCCTGGAGCACCCCGGTCTGGAGCGCCTCCTGGCGCGCGTCGAGGATCGGGCGGCGCGCCCTGGAATGTCGGCCGCTACGCTCTCCGGGGCGGGGCGCATCCTCACCCGCCGGGGGGAGCTGCGGCGGGGCGAGCAGCTCCTGGCGCGCGCGGCCTCGCTGGCCGACCACGAGGGCGCCCGCCGAAACGCGGCGGGGATTCGGCTGAACCGCGGCAACGCCCTGGTCCGCCTGGGGCAGGGGCAGCTGGCGCGCGACGTCTACACCGAGGCGCTGATGATCGCGCAGGCCATCAACGCGTCCGAGCTGTTGATGCGCCTGAGCTGGTCCCTGGCCGAGCTCGAGCTGCGCGCCGGGCGGACGCCCGCGGCCGAGCGCCACGTCGCGGACTTCCGCGCCGAGGCCGAGCGGTCCCGAGATCCCGGGGCCCACCTGCGCGGCCTGCTGCTCGAGTCCCAGCTTCAGCTGGCGAGAGGCGAGCCGGAGAGCGTGGTCGCGCTGCTCGAGCCGCTCCTGCAGGAGGAGATCGCGCCTTCGCTGCGGGTCGTGATCGACGGCTACCTGGCGCAGGCGCTCCTGGAGATGGGGCAGCCGTCGCGCGCCGCGGAGGTGCTGGGCAGGATCTCCGACCCGGCCGAGCGCCAGGAGCTCGCGAAGCTGGAGGCGCTGCGCGGCCGGGCGGCCATCGCCCAGGGGCGTGAGCGCCTGGCGCGGGCGCGCGCGCTGGTGCCAGACGCACCTGACCCCATGGTCCGCATCGAGTACGGAGAGGTGCTGCTGGCCTCCGCGGGAGAGGATCTCGATCCGGCGAGCTTCCCCGAGAGACGCCGCGATCTCGATGAGGCCGTGCGCCTGCTGCGCGGTCCCGCCGCCGCCCGCGCGGCGACCCTGCGCGACCGCCTGCTGGAGGGCCCCGGCGCCGATCTCGAGGGGATCGTCTCGTTGATCGAGGCCATGCACAGCCCGCAGGCCTTCCCCGAGGCGCTCGCCCGCATCATGACCGAGGCGCTCGGCGCCCACCGCGTGCTGATCACCGTGCGCCTCCCCGTCCTCGGGCAGCAGCTCTCTTACAAGGAGCTCTCGGGCCAGGAGGCCGCGGGCATCAGCGAGGAGGTCCTGCGCCACGTCCAGCGACCGGACGACTACTGGCTCTCGGGCAACGCCTTCCTCGACCCGCACCTCCGCGCCACCAGCCGGACGGTGCGCACCTTCGAGCTGAAGAGCCTCTGCGCGGTGGCGATCCCCTACAACGGGCGGGCGGTGGGCGCGCTGTACGTGGACGACCTCGTGCGCGCCGACCGCTTCACCGAGCGCGACGTGGTCGTGCTGCGTCGGCTCGCCGCCGCCGTCGGGCGCATCCTGGGCATCATGTCCACCACCGCCGTTCAGCGGCGCGTGC
>CAZKWG010000109.1:0-14513 GCA_964556105.1 uncultured Enterobacterales bacterium
GCTCGTGCTGGAGGCGGACCCTCGCCAGACCCCCGCCACCCTCGCGGCGCCGGTCGCCGTCTACCTGGACGGGACGAAGCGCTGACCGCCCTTTGCGGCGCCAGCCGCCGAAGCGGGATACCAGCCGACCCAACAAGCTGAGGAAAGCATGCAGGTCGGCATCGTCGGGTTCCCAGGCAGCGGAAAGTCCACCGTGTTCAAGGCGCTCTCGCCTGGCGGTGGCGGCGACCGCGGCGGCGTCACCTACGGCAACATCAAGGTCCCCGACAGCCGCATCGACCGGTTGGCGGCCATCTTCAAGCCGAAGAAGACCACCTACGCCGAGATCACGTTCATGGACGTGGCGGGCAGCGGCAAGGTCGGCGGCGCCTTCCCTCCGGCGGTGCTGCAGGCCATGCGCAGCGCCGACGTGCTCGCGCACGTCGTTCGCGCCTTCGAAAGCCCCTTTCACGAGGAGCCGCCGAACCCCGAGCGCGACCGCCAGGCCTTCGCCGACGAGCTGATCCTCCTCGACCTCGGCGTCCTGGAGAAGATGCAGGAGCGCTGGCGCAAGACGAACAAGAAGGGCCAGGAGATGGACATCCTGGACCGAGCCGTCGAGACGCTGAACAACGGCCAGCCTCTCCGTGAGCTGAGCTACGGCGAGACCGAGCGCGCGGTCTTCCAGGGCGTGCAGCTGCTCTCGCTGCGCCCGCTGATCACCGTCTACAACCTCTCCGAGGACGCCTGGACGACGAGCCCACTCCGCCAGAACCCCGGAGAGAACGCGATCGCCATCTGCGGGACCATCGAGGCGGAGATCTCCGACCTTCCCGTGCAGGAGCAGGCCGAGTTCCTCGAGGGGCTGGGCCTGGGCGAGCCCGCGCGCAACACCTTCATCCGCGCCGCCTACACGATGCTCGATCTGATCAGCTTCCTCACCGCGGGCGAGGACGAGTGTCGCGCGTGGAACATCCGCCGCAACACCAACGCGCGCAAGGCGGCGGGGCGAATCCATTCCGACCTGGAGCGCGGCTTCATCCGCGCCGAGGTCTACCAGACCGACGACCTCGAGCAGTACCGCAGCGAAGCGGCCCTGCGCTCTGCCGGTAAGTTTCGTCTGGAAGGAAAGGACTACGTGGTGCAGGATGGGGACGTGATGAACATCCGCTTCAACGTCTGAGCCACGGAGCAGCCTTGCTGCGCGCCCTCGCCCCCGATCTCTGGGTCAAAGAGTATCCCCAGACCCTCTTTGGCGTGCGCATCGGCGCGCGCATGACGCTCATCCGCCTGGAGGACGGCGCGCTGTGGATGCACTCGGCCGTGCCGCTGGACGAGGCGACGCAGGCCCAGATCGACCAGATCGGACCCGTCCAGCACGTCGTCGCCCCCAACCTCTTCCACCATCTCTACGCCCAGGCGGCGCTCAAGCGCTGGCCGGGCTCGACCTTGTACGCGGCCCCCGGGCTGTCCGAGAAGATCGACCTCCCGAGCCATGTCCCGCTCAGCGAGACGCCGCCCGCCGGCTGGCGACGTCAGATCGACCAGACGGTCTTCGGCGGGATGCCCAAGGTCAACGAGCTCGTGTTCTTCCACCGCGCCTCGAAGACCCTGATCGTCACGGATCTCATCTTTCACCTGCGCGACATCGACCACTGGTGGTCGCGCACCTTCCTCCGAATGAACGACGCCTACGACCGCTTCGGCCTCTCGCGCTACCTCCGCTCCATGATCAAGGACAAGACCGCGGCGCGCGCCAGCGCCGATCGGATCCTGACCTGGGACTTCGACCGGGTGATCCTGTCGCATGGCGAGATCCTCGAGACGGGCGGCCGAGACGCGGTGGCCGCGGCGCTGACCAGCCTCGGCTGAGCGAGGGCCCCGATGAGTTCGCCCGTGCTGCGTTCACCTGTACAGACGCCGACAGAGGCCCGCTGGTCCTGTCGAGCCTGCGGATCCTGCTGCCACCTGAACCGCCTCGGGCCGGTCGAGCCGGAGATCATCGAGGGCCTCGTCGCGCGGCGCATCGAGGATCACTGGCCCGCCGCCGCCGCTCAGCCCTGGCGCTGGGAGGAGCCCGGTCCCGACGGCCAGGCCCACACCTTCCTGGCGCACACCGAAGGGCACTGCGTGTTCCTGCGGGATGACCAGCTCTGCGCCATCCACGCCCTCTTCGGAGCGCAGGCCAAGCCCGGCTTCTGCCGCGAGTACCCGCTGCACGTCGTCGAGGACGCGGGCGGGCTCAAGATGATCGCGCGCGACGACTGCGGCGGGCTGCACCGGAGCTTCTCCGACGGGGAGCCGCTGGACGCGCAGGTGGAGGAGGCCCTGGCGCTCCCCCGCGTGGTCCCGCGCCGCGTGTGGACCCCGCGCGAGGTCCTCGCCCTCCCCGATCTGCGCGTCGCCGGATCCGTCTGGGTCGCGTGGGAGGGCGAGCTGCTCGCCCAGCTCGACGCCCTCCGCGACGATCCGCCCGCGCCCGAGCTGCTCGTCTCGCGCCTGCGCGCCCAGCTCTTCGGGCTCGCCCAGAGCGAGGCCTCTGAGGCCGATCCACTCCGCTACGGCATCGCCGTGCGGGCGGCGCTGGAGGGCGTCTTCCGCGCGCTCAGCGCCGCGCACGCGAGCTCCCCGCCGACCACCTCCGACTGGGAGCGGAACTTCATCCGCGAGAACCTGGAGACCATTGGCCGCGCGCGCGAGCGGATGGCCACCGACTGGTCCACGCTCGACCAGCCGCTCTCGCTGGACGCGCGGCGCTACCTCTGCCTGGTGCTGCGCGGGCAGATCCTGGGGAAGCAGATCCACGCGCTGGGAGGGGTCGCCGAGGGCCTGGGGAGCTGGCTGCTCGACACCGCGATCGCCCGCGCCGGCCAGCCCGAGGGCGAGGATCCGATCGCGGTCGGGCCGCTGGGGCACGCGCTCTCCCGCTGGCGCAAGCTCAGCTTGAACGCGATGATGCAGCGGATCCTCCGCCTGACCCGCCCCGCGCTGGTGGACGCCTTCCTGAACGCCGAGGCCTGAGCGCTCCAGGCGATGAAAATTTTCCCACGTCGCTTGTGATGCCTCCTTCGACCCGCTACGATAAGGACACAGTCAGGGTTCGAACGCCAGGAGGCTTCATGTGGTGCAATCGCACAGGACGCGTGCAGGCCCAGGCAGCCTGGCGAGGAAGCAGCCGGCGCTCGCGACGCGGCGGGATCATCATCATCCTCGCGGTCTCGCTGACGGTGCTCTGCGGTTTCGTCGCGATCTCCTTCGACATCGGCTACGCCCGGCTCATGCGGGCGCGCCTGGACATGGCCCTGGAGGCGGCCTCGCACGCCGCGGCGCTCGAGCTCGACCTGACCGCGGATGGTCAGGACAACGCCGTCGAGGCCGCCATCGCCATGGCCGGAAAGGCCACCATCGTCGGCCAGCCGCTGACCATCGACGCCACCAACGTCGAGTTCGGCATCTGGGACGACAACCTGCGCACCTTCACCACGGAGACGGAGCCCTCGCTGGTCAACGCCGTGCGGGTCAACGCGAACGTGACGATCCCCCTGCTCTTCGGCTTCGTCGCCTTTCAGGACTCGGACGCCATCGGCGGCTTCGAGATGGACGTCAACCGCGTAGCGACCTCCGGCGCCCCGGGCGGCGCGGCGGTCACCAGCTACATCCTGCCCTTCGCCATCCCCGACTGCTATCTGGACGCGGACGCGGACGACGTGCTCGACGCCGGGACCAGCGCTCAATTCTTCGACGCCGGCGGCTGCGCGACCCAGTACAGCGCCTCGCACAAGCAGGCCTTCATGGCGACCGCGGGGCCGTTCAGCAACGCGAAGATGATCAGCGGGATCACCGACCCGGACGGCGCCGCGACGGTCAGCATCGGCGACGAGCTCGGCACGGACATCACCCTGCGCGTGGACAACCCGAATCTGGACACCACGGGGGGCTTCTTCGAGACCTTCGCCACGACGCAGACCAGCTCCACGACCACGATGACGGATGGGCGCTGGGCCAGCTCGCCCACCCAGCTGGGCCGCTCGAACGTGGCCAGCGGGAGCTGGGGCAAGACCATCGAAGGTCCCGCCATGGTGATCGACGTGGACGACGACATCTGCACGACGGGCAGCGCGGAGTCCATCGTCGCGTCGCAGGATCCCGCCACCGTCACGGGTGAGGTCATCGGCTTCGTCTGGGTCGCGGTGTACGACATCCAGAAGCGTTGCCGCCAGGACAGCACGGGCACGCAGTTCAGCACCTGCGCGTCCAAGATCACGTCTTGCTCGGCCACGACGCCGAGCCTCACCTTCTCCTCGCGAGATCGTATGGGCCGTATCCGCCTGCGCGTGGACACGACGGCCGAGCAGTACGTGGGCTCGAGCTCCGGCGGCCCGGACTGGGGAATCCTCGCGCAGGGCTCCATGCGCCTGATCCCGCTCTGAGAGTCTTGCATCCGGTCTAGTTTTGGGTAAGATCTCGTACTCCCTCTCCAAGGAGAACGTGTGAGCACTTCTACGTCGTTCCGATCTGTCGCCGAGATGTTCATCCAGCGCGTCGCCTCCACTCCTGATGCCGAGGCGCTGTTTCGCCCGGAGGGCGCAGGTTGGAAGGCGCTCACCTGGCGTGAGGTCGGTGACCAGGCCCGCGCCGTGGCTTGCGGCCTGCGCTCGCTGGGCTTGGAAGAAGAGAACCGCGTAGCGATCATCTCCAACACGCGCGTGGACTGGATCCTGGCGGACGTCGCCATCCTCTGCGGAGGCGCGGCGACCACGACGATCTACCCGTCGAACACGCCCGAGGAGTGCGCGTACATCATCATCGACTCGAACACCCGCTTCCTGTTCGCCGAGAACATCGAGCAGGTACGGGCCAAGATCCTTCCCATCCGCGATCAGATCCCCGGCCTGAAGAACGTCATCGTCTTCGACGGCGGCGGCGGTGAGGACGGCTTCGTCCTGGCCTGGAGCGAGCTGGTCTCCAAGGGGCGCGCCTGGGACAAGGAGAACCCCGGGGCATACGACAAGATCATCGCGGCCGTCGGCCCCCAGCACCTCGCGACCCTGATCTACACCTCGGGCACCACGGGCATGCCCAAGGGCGTCGAGGTCACCCACGACTCCTGGCTCTTCGAGGCCGAGGCCATGGACTCGCTCGGCATCATGTCGAGCGCGGACCGGCAGTTCCTCTTCCTCCCCCTCGCGCACTCCTTCGGCAAGGTGCTCGAGGTGGCGATCATCCGCATGGGCATCCCGACCGGCGTGGACGGGCGGCTGGACAAGGTGGTCGACAACCTCGGCACCTTCCAGCCCACCTTCGTCGCGGCTGTGCCGCGCATCTTCGAGAAGGTCTACAACAAGGTCGTCTCGGGCGCCCGCGAGAGCGGCGGCGCCAAGTACGCCATCTTCAAGTGGGCCGTGGGCGTCGGTCGCGAGGCCAACGCCGTGAAGCTGGCGGGGAAGCAGCCGGGCGGGCTGCTGGGCATCAAGCTCGGCATCGCCGACAAGCTGGTCTTCTCCAAGCTGCGCGCCCGCTTCGGCGGCAAGCTGCGCTTCTTCATCTCCGGCTCCGCGCCGCTCTCTCGCGAGATCGCGGAGTTCTTCTACGCGGCGAACCTGCTGATCCTCGAGGGCTACGGGCTCACCGAGACCAGCGCCGCCAGCTACGTGAACCGCCCGGAGAAGTTCCGTTTCGGCACCGTCGGCGTGCCCCTGCCCGGCGTTGAGGTCAAGCTCGACCCGGCGGACAACGAGATCATGCTGCGCGGCCGCGGCGTGATGCGCGGTTACCACAACAAGCCGGAGGCGACCGCCGAGACCATCATGCCCGATGGCTGGCTGCGCACGGGGGATATCGGCGAGATCGACGCCGACGGCTTCCTCAAGATCACGGACCGCAAGAAGGACCTGATCAAGACCTCCGGTGGAAAGTACGTCGCGCCGCAGGAGCTGGAGGGCCGCTTCAAGCTGCTCTCCACGCTGGTGAGCCAGGTGGTGGTGCACGGCAACAACCGCAACTTCTGCTCGATGCTGATCACGGTGGAGGCCGACGCGGTGAAGCAGTGGGCGGAGCAGCGCGGCATCACCGGCAAGACCTACGCGGAGCTGAGCCAGCACCCCGATCTGCGCGCCGAGCTGCAGAAGCTCGTAGACCAGCTCAACTCCGGGCTGGCCAGCTACGCCACGGTCAAGCGCTTCGCGGTCCTGCCGGCCGACTTCTCCATCGAGACCGGCGAGCTGACCCCCTCGATGAAGGTCAAGCGCAAGGAGATCGAGAAGCGCAACAAGGAGCTGCTGGACAGCTTCTACACGGGCGCGCTGGCCGAGGTGTAGACCCGCGCCCCGAGACGCCGTCTGCCGGGTTAAGCCCACGGCCATGTCCGGCAGCCGCATCCCGGGATTCTACAAGCTGTCGCCTGAGGCGAGACGTCGCCTCCTGGCGCACCGCCTGCACCTCGATCACGCCACGTTCCAGGCTTTCGACGCCGGCGCGCTCTCGGTGGAGGCCGCCGATCTGGCCATCGAGAACGCCGTCGGGGGCCTGGCCTTGCCGCTGGGCATCGGCGTCAACCTCATGGTCAACGGGCAGGACGTGCTCGTGCCGATGGCGGTCGAGGAGCCCTCGGTCATCGCCGCGGTCTCGAACATGGGCCAGCTCGTCCGCAGGGCGGGAGGCTTCGTCGCCGACGCCGACCAGAGCGTCATGATCGGGCAGATTCAGCTCGTGGCGGTGCGCGACCCGGCGCGCGCGCTGGCGCGGCTGGAGGCCGAGCGCGCCTCCCTCCTGGCGCTGGCGCGCACGGTCCACCCCCGGCTGGAGGAGCGCGGCGGCGGCGTGGTCGGCCTGGACCTTCGCACCGTCACCTATGACGAGCCCGGTCAGCCCCGCGAGGACATGGTGGTCGTGCACATCAAGCTCGACTGCGTGGACGCGATGGGCGCCAACATGGTGAACACGCTGGCCGAGCGCCTGGCGCCGGAGATCGCGCGCATCACCGGCGAGCGCGTCGGGTTGCGGATCCTCTCCAATCTGGCCAGCGAGCGCCTCGCCCGCGCCCGCTGCACGCTCCTACCCGAGCATCTCGATGGACCCGATGGCCCAGGAGCCGAGATCGCCCTGGGGATCGCGTCGGCTTACCGCTTCGCCTGGGCGGACCCCTGGCGCGCCGCGACCCACAACAAGGGGATCATGAACGGGATCGACCCGGTGCTGATCGCCACGGGCAACGACTGGCGCGCCAACGAGGCGGGCGCCCACGCCTGGGCCGCGCGCGACGGCCAGTACCGCTCGCTCTCGCGCTGGTACATCGACGACACGGGCGCGCTGCACGGCAGCCTGGAGCTGCCCTTGCAGATCGGGACGGTGGGCGGCGGCGGCCGGACCCACCCTGGGGTGAAGCTCAGCATGGCCGTGCTGGGGAACCCACGCGCGCGCGAGCTCTCGGCGTTGATCGCCGCGGTCGGGCTCGCGCAGAACCTGGGCGCCCTCCGCGCGCTGGCCACCGAGGGCATTCAGCGGGGACACATGCGGATGCACGCTCGCACCATCGCGGCCCAGGCCGGCGCCTGCGATGTGGCCGACGTCGAGGCGGTCGTGCGCGGGCTCTGCGAGAGCGGCGACTTCTCCGTGGAGCGCGCGCGCACCATCCTGGCCGGGCTGCGCTCGTGACCGAGGGGCGCGCAGAACGGATGACCGCCGAGGCCTTCGCGCCTGGAAAGCTGATCCTCGCGGGGGAGCACGCGGTGGTCTACGGTCACCCGGCGATCGCGCTGGCCGTGGACCGCGGCACCTGGGTCCGCGCGCGCCGTCGCCCCGGCCCGAGCGGCATCGACGCGTCCGTGCTCCGAGGAGACGATGGCTCGGAGACCAGCTTTCCCGCCGACGAGCGCCTGCGGCCCGCCCTCGCCACCCTGCTCCCCCCGGACGGCGTCGGGCTGGAGATCTGCTCGAACCTGCCGATCGGCCGCGGGATGGGCTCCTCGGCCTCGCTGGCTGTGGCGGCCGTGCGGGCATTGGCGCGGCTGGGGGGCGCGTAAGCAAGCCTTCATACCTGCATCGAGCGGGGATTCGCCGTCGAGCGCGTGTTTCACGGGACACCCTCCGGGCTGGACCACACGGTCTCGGCGCGCGGCGGGGCGCTCTGGTATCGGCGCGAGGACGGGGAGCTTCAGGTGCAGGCCCTCGCGCTGCCCGCGCTGCGCCTCGTCGTCCTCGACTCCGGGGTCGCCGGGAACACCGCGAGCCTGGTCGCCGGCGTGCGCGCGCGGCGGCCGGGCGTCGATCCGCTCCTCGCGCGCATCGGCGCGCTGGTGGGCGAGCTGCGGCAGGCGCTCCTGCTCGAGGATCTCGCGGCGTCTGGCGCCCTGATCGACGAGAACCACGCCCTGCTCCAGCAGATCGGCGTCTCCTCCCCAGCGCTGGACGCCCTGGTCTCCCTGGCCAGG
This sequence comes from uncultured Enterobacterales bacterium, assembly GCA_964556105.1. Lineage (GTDB taxonomy): Bacteria > Myxococcota_A > UBA796 > UBA796 > CAZKWG01 > CAZKWG01. Next base: position 8,409 of record CAZKWG010000109.1, read on the forward strand.
GCGGCGGGCGCCCTTGGGGCCAAGCTGGCGGGCGCGGGCGGCGGCGGCGTCGTGATCGCGCTGGTCGAGGAGGCCGAGCCGCTGCTCCACGCCGCGCGCGAGGCCGGCGTCACGGCCTTCCCCGCACGGATCTCCCCTCCCCTCCCGGAGCCCTGAGCATGCCCAAGGCCACCGCCGTCGCCCACCCGAACATCGCGCTGGTCAAGTACTGGGGCAAGCGGGATCGGGCGTTGAACCTCCCCTCTACCTCGAGCCTCTCGCTGACCCTCGACCATTTTCGTACGCGCACCACCCTGTTCTGGGGCGCCGATCGCGAGGCGATGGTGGTCAACGGGCGCGAGGCGAGCGCGTCCGAGCTGAGCCGGGTGAGCCGCTTCCTGGATCTCTTCGATCCCGGCCGTCCACCCTGCCATATCGACACGGACAACAACTTCCCCACCGCCGCTGGTCTGGCCAGCTCCTCGTCGGGCTTCGCGGCGCTCGCGCTGGCGGCCAACGCGGTCACGGGCGGCCAACGCTCGCTCTCGGCGCTCTCCGCGCTCGCGCGCCGCGGCTCGGGCTCGGCCAGCCGCAGCCTGTGGGGAGGCTGGGTGATCTGGGATCGTGGCCAGCGCGAGGACGGGGAGGACAGCGTCGGCGCGCCCCTGGCGCCGCGCGAGCACTGGGACGTGGCCCTCGTCGTGGCGATGATCACCACGGGCCGCAAGGCGGTGGGCTCGACCGAGGGGATGATCCGCACGCAGGAGACCAGCCCGCTCTACCCGGGCTGGGTGGAGAGCTCGGCCGAGGACCTCGCGCGCGCGCGACGGGCGGTGCTCGACCGCGACCTCGTGACGCTGGGGCAGGTCATGGAGCACTCCGCCCTGAAGATGCACGCGACCATGCTCGCGGCGCACCTGCCCATCCGCTACTGGAAGCCGGCGACGCTGGCCGCCCTGGACGCCGTCGAGGAGCTGCGCCGCGACGGGGTTCAGGCCTTCTACACCATGGACGCCGGCCCCAACGTCAAGGTGCTCTGCCTGGCCGAGCACGCCGAGCGCGTGGCGGAGGCGCTGCGGGCGGCCGTCGGCGACGCGCAGATCCTCGGGATCGGCGGGGACGCGAGGCTGGTGTGAGGCCCACGCTCCCCTTCGACGTGCTCGCGCCCGGCAAGGTGGTGATCGCGGGCGAGTACGCGGTGCTGGACGGCGCCCCCGCCCTGGTCCTGGCCATCGATCGCGGCGTCTGCTGCCAGGTTCGCGAAGGTGACGGCGTCGTGACGCCCGACGGGGACGACCGCTTCGTGCGCCCTGCGCTGGTCGAGGCGCCGCGCGCGCTCTATCGCTTCTCGGCCTGGAACCCCGTCGATCTGCCTGGAAAGCCCGGCTTCGGCGGGTCTGCCGCCGCCTGCGTCGCGGCCTGCGTCGCCGCCGGCCGGCCCGCCGAGGACGCCTTCGCCATCCACCACGCCGTCCAGGGCGGCGGATCCGGGCTGGATGTCGCGGCGAGCATCCACGGCGGTCTGATCCGATTTCAGGGCGGCCAGGCTACGTCCATCAAAAACGTTTTTTGTTTTTCGCTCATCTGGTCGGGCCAGAGCGCCGCCACCGGCCCGCGCGTGCGGCGCTACCAGGCGTGGCCCGGCCGGGAGGCCTTCGTCGCGCGCTCGGCGGCGCTGGTGTCCGCCTTCGAGCAGGACCCGCTGCAGGCCCTCGCCGAGGACGCGGCGCTGCTCGTCGCCATGGCAGCCCACGCTGGGCTGGACTATCTCACGCCCGCGCTCTCGCGGATCATGGCCCTCGCCCACGATTTTGGAGGTGCGGCCAAGCCGTCTGGGGCGGGCGGGGGTGACTGCGCCGTGGCGATCCTCCCCGACTCGGAGGCATCATCCGCCTTCGAGCGCGCGTGCGCGGCGGAGGGGCTCCTGCCCATCGAGGCGGCCGAGGCCCCCGGAGCCGCGGCGGTCCCGGCTTCCGCGGCGCCCTGAGCGCGTTACGTCGACGGCCTCCGGAGAGCTCATGCCTGACTCGCGCGTGCCGGCTATCTCGTCTCGCAAGGCCGATCACCTCGACCTCTGCACGACGGGAGACGTGGGCTTTCAAGACAAGACCACGCTGCTGGAGGAGGTCGAGCTCGTTCATGACGCGCTGCCCGAGCTCTCGCTGAGCGACGTGGACCTGAGCACGCCGCTGCTCGGGAAGCGCCTGCGCGCGCCGCTGGTGATCGCGGCCATGACCGGCGGGGTAGACCGCGCCGAGGCCATCAACCGCGATCTCGCCTCGGTGGCGGAGGCGCTGGGCATCGGCTTCGCCTTCGGCTCGCAGCGCCCCATGCTCACCCGCGGCATCCTGGACGGCTACCGGGTGCGCGACGTGGCGCCCACGGCGTTGGTTCTGGGCAATATCGGGATGGTGCAGGCGCGGGAGACCGAGACGGCCCGCCTCGCCGACATGGTGAAGCAGTCCGGCGTAGACGCGCTCTGCGTGCACCTGAACCCGGCGATGGAGGTCGTTCAGCCCGAAGGCGACGACGACTTCCGCGGCGGCCTCGAGACCCTCGAGCGGCTGATCGACGAGCTGGACGTCCCCGTGGTGGTCAAGGAGACCGGCTGCGGGCTCTCGCGGGGCGTCGGCGTCCGCGTGGCGGGGCTCGGGGTGCGCACGGTGGACGTCTCGGGCGCGGGGGGCACGAGCTGGGTGGGCGTCGAGACGCGGCGCGCGCAGGGCGAGCGCCAGACCCTGGGGGAACGTTTCTGGGACTGGGGCATCCCCACGGGCGCCTCGGTGGCGCAGCTCTCCGGGCTCGAGCTGGACATCATCGCCACGGGCGGCGACTCCAACGGCCTGGACATCGCCCGCGCGCTGGCCCTCGGCGCCACCTGCGGCGGCGTCGCCCGCGCCTTCCTGCAGGCGCACGCCCGCGGCGGTCGGGACGAGGTGCAGCGCATGGCTGAGCGCGTGATCGCCGAGATCCGCGTCGCGCTGCTGCTCTCCGGCGCGCGCACCGCCGAGGAGCTCCGCGAGCGCCCCGTCGTCCTGGGCCCGCGCCTCACCCGCTGGGTGCCGGCGGGCTCGCCGCTTCATCGTCGTCTCTCCGCCTGGTGATGGAGTCTGTTCATGTCCGCGCTGCACACCCTCTCCGCCCGCCTGCCCGAGCCCGTGAAGCAGGCGCTCAAGGACGCGATCTACCCGGCCCTGCTCCCAGAAGGAGAGTCGGCCCCCGAGTGGCACCTGCAGTCCTACGACAACAGCTGGCACCGCCAGCCGAACCGCTGGGCCATCCTGGTCTTCTACCCGGGCGACGACACGCCGGGCTGCACGAAGCAGCTCGCCGACTTCGAGGCCCACTATGACCGGCTCAAGGCGCTCGGCTGCGAGGTCTTCGCCATCAACCCGGCGGAGGCCGACAGCCACCGCGCCTTCGCCGAGAAGCACGGCTTCCGCTTCCCCGTCCTCACCGACCGCGGCGCCTCCGTCGCGCGGCAGTTCCGCTCCACCCTGCCGATGATCTTCGGCACGAAGGTGATCCGGACGGTCTACCTGGTGAACGCGGATCGGAAGATCCGGCTGGCCAACCGCGGCGCGCCCTCGGTCGCGGCCATCGTGCGCAGCATCGAGGCGCTTCAGCAGGCGACCAAGGACGGCCGATAGCTATATCGATTAGTGTTTTGGGCGCGCCTGCAGGTACTCGAGCAGCGAGAGGCGCTCGAGGTAGAGCTGACGGCTGGCCTCGGGGTCGAGCGGCATCTTCTGCGGCGTCTCCGCGACGCCCTCGAAGACCACCTCGAGGCGGGTCAGCTCGTAGCCGAAGCGCTGCACGTACTTGCCCACGACCAGGCCGACGGCGCCCAGGTCCCAGTCGATCTGGCTCGGCTCGCTGCGCAGATCGATGCGCAGCGTGAGCACCTTGGGCTGGTCCCGCTTGCGGCCCGCCCATCCGCTCACGCTCGCGTCCACGCGGACGATGTTCAGCCGGACGGCGTGCAGCTCGATGAGGAAGGCGTCCTCGATGGCCTCCTCGCTGGTCGCCTCGCGCACGTCGGGGAGGAGCAGCGCGCGCAGCTCCTGCTCGAGATCGGCATAGGGCTCGCCCCCCGCGACCGCGTCGGCTGGGCTCGCTGGCGGGGCGCTGGGCGGCGCCTCAGGCGTCGGCGGCGGCGAGGCCGTCTGAGGAAGCTCAGCCGCGACCGGCGGGGCGCTGGGGGTGGGCGGGAAGCCCTCGGTGGCCTGTCCGACCACGTACCAGCGCGCCAGCAGCAGCGCCGCGACGCCCAGGCCCAGCAGCGCGCCGACCCGGCCCCAGCGCACCGGGGGAGGCTCCGCGCGTGGAGGCGCCTCGACGACCTGGATGGCGCGTGGCGGAGGAGGAGGCGGGCGCAGCGGCACCGGCTCCGACGGGGCCAGCGCCAGCGGGCCCGTGGTCTCGTGATCGGGCTGTGTGACCGGGCGCTGCGCCTGGGTGCGACCGACCGGAAAGGCGATCACCTTGCCCGCGCTGCGCTTGCTGGCGTCGATGACGAACTTGGGCCCCGCGCGCTCGCCCTCCCGGCGCTCCTCCTCGACCGGCGTCAGCGCGCCGAGGGGCAGGTCTTGAAGCTCGTCCGCCGGCTTTCGGGGAGGCTCCACGCGGACGGGCGCGCGAGGCAGCTCCATCGGCTCAGCGGTCTCGGCCTCCTCCCAGACCGACCAGAGATCCTTGCGTCTGGGCGGCGCGGCCAGCGCCTGGGCCAGCGGCATCCAGCCCTCCGCTCCCGGGAGGCGCACCTCCGCGGAGGAGCCGATCTGACCCTCCTCGACCAGCCGCCGAACGGCGTCGAGATCGGGGAGCTGAAGCTCCTGCCCGGCGATGCGCACCCGAACCTGTCCCGAACGGCCCTCCGACATGGCTCCATCATGCCGAGGTGCGCGCCCTCCGTCAACGCGCCCTCCCGCCCGACGCGACGGTTGGACGTGGAACGTGGTACCTTTCCTGGTGAGGTCCCCGTGAAGCCTCCGAGGCGGTACCCCTGGACTCGCGCGCTCGCGCCTGCCGGGAGGTCTCGTACAGGGTCCACACGAACCTCGTCTTTCTCCACAGACAGGAGCGACGATGGCCCGCAAGACGGTCCTGGACCTTCAGAGGATGAAGGCCGGCAACCAAAGAATCGCGATGGTGACGGCGTACGACTACACGATGGCCCGGCTGGCCGACGCCGCCGGGGTCGACATGGTGCTGGTCGGAGACAGCGTGGGGATGGTGGTGCAGGGCCTCCCCGACACGCTCGGGGTCACCCTGGACGACATGGTCTACCACGGGCGCTGCGTGGCCCGCGGACTCACGGGGGCGCACCTCACCGTGGACATGCCCTTCATGAGCTACCAGGTCTCGCCCTCCCAGGCCCTGGAGAGCGCCGGACGGCTGGTCAAGGAGGGGATGGCCCAGTCGGTGAAGCTGGAGGGCGGCGCCCGCGTCGCCCCCGCCATCGACATGATCACCGGCGCGGGCGTGCCGGTCGTGGCCCACCTCGGGCTCACGCCGCAGTCGGTCCACGCCCTCGGCGGCTTCCGGGTGCAGGGCCAGAGCGACGAGGCGGCCGAGCGGCTCATCCAGGACGCGCGCGCCGTGCAGGAGGCCGGCGCCTTCGCGGTCGTGCTGGAGATGGTGCCCGCCGAGCTCGCGGCGGAGGTCACGGCGCTCCTGGAGATCCCCACCATCGGCATCGGCGCCGGCCCCGACTGCGACGGCCAGGTGCTGGTCTGCAACGACCTGCTCGGCTTCGACAGCGGCTTCCGGCCGCGCTTCGTCCGGCGCTTCGCCGAGCTGGAGCAGCCGATGATCGACGCCTTCAAGGGCTACGTCAGCTCGGTGCGAGACGGGAGCTTCCCGGCTCCTGAGCACATCTTTCACCGCAAGGGCGAGCGCAAGATCGCCCGCCTGTACTGATCATGCGGGTCATTGTCGACCCCTCCGAGATGCAGGCCGAGGCCCGCGCGCGCCGCGCCGAGGGGCAGCGGATCGGCTTCGTGCCGACCATGGGCTTCCTGCACACGGGCCACACCTCGCTGATGCGCCAGTGCCGCCCCCTCTGCGACTGGCTGGTGGTCTCGATCTACGTCAACCCGCTGCAGTTCGCGCCGCACGAGGACC
>CAZKWG010000110.1:0-14463 GCA_964556105.1 uncultured Enterobacterales bacterium
AGCGGCGCGACGTCGATCCCGAGCTCCGCCCGCGTGGGGTTCGCCGCGGTGAGGTCCACGATGGGCCCGCGCGCGCGCGCCGCGGCGACGGCGCGGGCGAGCGCGTTCTCGGTTCGGTCCCAGGACGTGCGGCGCGAAAACTCCATTATGGTGCGGTCTCCCGATGGCCGACGAAGACGTGCTCAGCCGCTTGCTCGACGAGGTGGCGGCGAAGGGCCTCGAGCTCTACCCCGCCCAGGAAGAGGCGATCCTCGAACTCGCCGACGGCAAGAACGTCATCCTCTCCACGCCGACCGGCTCGGGCAAGTCGCTCGTGGCCTGGGCGCTCCACTCCTTCTGCCGCGCCCGGGGCGAGCGCTCGTTCTACACGTGCCCCATCAAGGCGCTCGTGAGCGAGAAGTTCTTCGCGCTGTGCGAGGACTTCGGCGCGGACAACGTGGGCATGATGACCGGCGACGCGACGGTCAATCGGGACGCGCCCATCGTGTGCTGCACCGCGGAGGTCCTCGCGAACATCGCCCTCCGCGAGGGGGCCGACGCCCCGGTCGACGCCGTCGTCATGGACGAGTTCCACTACTACGCCGACCGCGACCGCGGGATCTCCTGGCAGATCCCGCTGCTGACCCTGAAGAAGACCACCTTCCTCCTCATGTCCGCCACGCTCGGCGACACGAGCCTCATCCGCACGGACCTCGAGCTGCGCACCGGCCGCCCCGTGTCGGAGGTCCGCGGCGTGCACCGCCCGGTCCCGCTGGAGTTCCGCTACTCCAAGGAGCCGCTCCAGGACGCGCTGCACCGCATGGTCCGCGAGGGCAAGGGCCCCGTCTACGTCGTCCACTTCACCCAGGGCGCCGCCGCCGAGGCCGCCCAGGCGCTCACCAGCCTGGACTGGTGCTCCAAAGAGGAGAAGCGCGCGCTGGCCGAGGCCGTCCACGGCTTCCGCTTCCACAGCCCCTTCGGCCCCACGCTGCGCCGCCTCGTCACCGCCGGCATCGGGCTGCACCACGCCGGCCTCCTGCCCCGCTACCGCCTGCTCATCGAGCGCCTCGCCCAGCAGGGCATGTTGAAGATCATCTGCGGCACCGACACGCTCGGCGTCGGGGTCAACGTCCCCATCCGCACCGTGCTGTTCACGCAGCTCTGCAAGTTCGACGGCAACCACGACCGCACCTTGAAGGTGCGCGAGTTCAAGCAGATCGCCGGCCGCGCCGGCCGCGCCGGCTACGACACCGTGGGCTACGTCGTCGTCCAGGCGCCCGCCCACGTGATCGAGAACCTGCGCATCGACGAGACGGTCACCGATCCCAAAAAACGCCGCAAGATCGTGCGCGCCCAGCCGCCCGCCCGCGGCTACAAACACTGGGACGAGGAGACCTTCCGCCGCCTGGTCGACGGCCAGCCCGAGGCGCTGGAGAGCCGCTTCAACGTCGATCACGGCCGCCTGCTCATGATGATGCAGCACGGCGAGGAGTCCACCGGCGACGCCGCGCGCGGCTACGAGGCCCTGCTCGAGCTGATCGCCACCAGCCACGCCACCGCCGCCGAGCGCACCAAGCTCACCGAGAACGCCGAGAAGCTGCTGGAGAGCCTCGAGCGCGCCGGCGTGCTCTACAAGGAGGGCTACCGCCTCAAGCTCAACCCCGAGCTGCAGCGCGACTTCAGCCTGCACCACGCCCTCTCCCTCTTCCTGCTCGCCGCGCTGGAGACCCTCGACCCCGCCAGCCCGACCTATGCGCTCGACGTGCTCACCTGGGTCGAGGCGATCCTCGAGGAGCCGCGCGCCATCCTGCTCCACCAGCAGGACCGCGCGAAGACCCAGAAGATGGCCGAGCTCAAGGCCGCCGGCGTGCCCTACGAGGAGCGCATCGAGGCGCTCGAGGACATCACCTGGCCCCAGCCCAACGCGGAGCTGGCCCACGCCCTCTTCGACGCCTACGCCGTCCAGCACCCCTGGGTCGAGGCCGCCGGCGTCCACCCCAAGGCCGTCGCCCGCGAGCTGGCTGAGGGGTGGATCTCGTTCTCCGACTACGTCAAGGACCTGAACCTGCAGCGCATCGAGGGCGTGCTGCTGCGCTACCTGTCCGACGTCTACAAGGCGCTCGTGCAGAACGTCCCGGCTGAGCGCGTCACGCCCGAGCTGGCGGACATCATCGCCTGGCTGCGCGCCCTGCTCGCCGTGGTCGACAACAGCCTGCTCACCGAGTGGGAGCGACTGGTGAGCGGCGCCGACCGCGCCGACGTGCCGGCCCCCATCGACATCAGCCAGGATCGACGGGCGTTTACCGCCCGCGTCCGCGCCGAGCTGCACGCCCTGGTCCGCGCCCTCTCCCGCCAGGACTGGGAAGAAGCCGCCGCCCTCATCCGCCGCGACGAGGACGGCCCCTTCGGCCCCAAGGAGCTGGAGCGCGCCCTGGCCCCCTTCTTCGCCGAGCACGGCGGCGTGCGCTTCGATCACGTCGCCCGCCTCACCGAGCACACCTCCCTCACGCCGAGCGGCCCCCACCAGTGGACCGTGCGCCAGAACCTGCTCCCGCCGCCGAAAGCGCAGGTCCTGAGCAAGTTCGAGATCCCTGAGCACGAGGACGACGCGGGCGTGGAGCCCGAGGTCTGGGTGATCGAGGGGAGCATCGACCTGCGCCAGGACACCAACCCGGACGGACCTTTGGTGGTGCTCGCGCGGATCGGATAGCCATAAAACATGGCCATCGGAGACACCATGCGCACCTTCCACCTCCCCCTCCCGCCGCCCCTCCACGACGAGCTCCGCGCGGAGGCGCAAGCGGCCTCGCGACCGGCCACCGAGATCGTCCGTGAGGCGCTGGAGCGCTGGCTGGCGCAACGCCGCCGCGAGCGCCTCGCCGAAGAGATCCGCGCCTACGCGGAGGCGGTCGGCGGATCGGTCCAGGATCTCGATCCCGCGCTGGAGGAGGCGGGCCTGGCGACGCTGCGCAGCGCCGAGGGCGCAGCGTGAAGCGCGGAGAGATCTGGCTCGCGGCGATCGAGCCCCGCTCAGGGGCCGAGATCCACGGTGAGCGGCCCGTGCTGGTCCTCTCGCACGACGCCTTCAACGAGGCGCCTGGATGGCGCTCGATCATCGTCGTTCCGTTGACCACGTCGGCGCGCCAGGCCCGGCGCGGCCCCACGGCTGTGCTCATCCCGGACGGCGCAGGCGGGCTCCGAGGAGACGGGATCGCCACCTGCCACCAGATCACGACGCTGGACCGCGCGAAGCTGACGCGACGGATCGGGATGATCCCCGAGGCGCTCATGCAGCGGGTCGAGGACGGGATCAGGGCGGCGCTCGACCTCTCCTGATCGCCACCCCTACAGGTTCGGGCTCCACACCCAGCCGCAGCCGCGGCAGAGCGCGCGATCCGGCGTCCCCGCGCTGGCCGCCCGGCGATCGGCCTCCCACGCCGGGCTGCGCCAGGTCTGGCTGAGGCGCCCGCCGCCGGTGACCTCGCCCAGCCGGTTCTGGAGCTGCGTGTCGCGCGGGCAGAGGACGATCTTGCCGTCCCAGCTCACCGTCGGGGTGCGCGCGGGCGCAGGGCAGCGACGCGGGCGGTCCTCCTCTCCAAGATCGCCGGTCACGCCCAGCGCCTCGCCCGCCGCGCGCAGCAGGCGCCGGGCCTCGGCGTTCTGCAGGTAGTGGTCGTGATCGGTGCGGCGTATCCACAGGGCGTCGCCCTGCGCGGGCAGCCGCCCGATGGCCGGCGGCAAGGGGAAGCGCGCGTGCAGCTTTGCGACGTCCAGGCCCGCCACGGCCGAGGCGGCGACGACCACCCGCGTCCGGGGCCCGCGCGCGTCAACGAGGCGTCGGTAGCCCGCGCCGTCGCCCCGGTCCCAGTCCAGGATCCACTCCTGGTTGATGTCGTGCCCGGCGCGCTCGGCGACGCGCTCGGTCAGGAAGCGCCCGTCGGTCTCAATGCGCAGCCGGTCGGCGAGGCCCTCGCCCATGTGCTGCAGCAGGTAGTCGAGGATCGGCTCGATCTCCGGGTGGAGCAGGGGCTCGCCCCGCCAGCGCAGGGCCAGGGTCCCGAATCGCAGCCGGGTCGCGCGCAGGTCCTCGACCACGTCGCGCAGGACCTCGAAGCCCATGAAGCCGCGCCCGAAGTCGATGAGGTGCCGGTCGCGCAGATCGCTCCAGGTGCGCGCGGTGGGCGCCTGAGGCGCGGCGGCGATCAGCGCGCGCCAGCGGGAGGGCGGCGTCGTGCAGCCCTCCCAGTCGCAGGGGCAGGTGTCGGTGAGCTCCAGCCGCAGCACGGCGTCGGGGTGATGATCCACCCTGGGTTGTAGCCTCCCGACGCGCCCGCGCAGCTCGTTGGCCAGCAGCTTCCCCGCCTCCTTCGCCAGTACACGCCCCGAGTCGCTGTCGCGCCGCAGGTAGCAGGTCTGGATGCAGGGGGTCGTGCACTGCTTGACGACCGCGCGGCGCTCGCGCAGCTTCGGGCTGTTCCAGAGCTGGCGCAGGGTCTGCTCGCGGACGTTGCCGAAGCCGCCGTTCAAGAAGTCCAGCTTGCCGTCGCACATGATCGCCGCGCCGTCGGCGTTGATGTACAGCTCCTTCCAGCCGGCCCAGCAGGGCGCCTCCAGCGGCGTGAGCTGCTCCTTGTAGTAGCTCGGGATGAGGCGCAGCTCGGCGGGCTCGTTCTGGATGGCGTACATCGCGCCGCCCCGCTCGGCGCGCCGCGCCAGGGCCTCGCAGAGGGGCTCCAGCGCCGCCATGTGCTCCGGGTAGAGCCACAGCGCGCGGCTCTCCGGCGGCACCTCGTCGGAGGGCCGGAAGAGGTTCAGGACCTGCACGCCGTCGAAGCCGGCCGCGGCCTGGGCGTCCAGTATCTCCTCGAAATTGTTCAAGTTTCTGGCATGCAGGATCGTGTTGGTGAGGATCTTCCGCCGCGCGTTGCCCGCCGCGGCGTCCGCCTCCCGCACGCGGCGGTAGCCCTCCATCGCCCGCTTGAACATGCCGGGTCCGCGGATGTGGTCGTGGCTGGGCTCGTCGCCGTCGAAGGAGAAGTTCAGGTGCAGGCGGTCGGACGGGATGGCGGCCAGGGCGCGGGCGCGCGAGGGGCTGATCAGCGTGCCGTTGGTGGTGACGGTGACGTAGAAGCCGCTGCGAACGGCGTAGGAGAGGATCTCCTCGATGTCGGCGCGCATGAAGGGCTCGCCGCCCAGCGGGTTGAAGACCTCCACGCCCCAGGCGGCGGTCTGGTCGATGATGCTCTTGATCTCGTCGGTGCTCAGCTCCGGGCTGTCGTAGCAGGTCGTGCACATCACGCAGCTCAGGTTGCAGCGCAGCGTGACGTTGACGCTGACCCGGTCCGGCGGCGCGAGCGAGCGGTTCAGCCGCCGGGAGAGCAGCATCCGCGCGTCCAGCAGGAGGCGATCGGCGGGGCGCATGGCGGCTATCGGCCGAGGAGGCCGCGTCGCCTCAGCCGCTCGATCTCGGCGTGCGCGGCGCGCAGATCGTTCTCCAGCCGCCCCTGGAGCGCCAGCGCGCTGTCCAGCTCGGCGTTCTTCTTGGCCAGGTCCGCCCGCAGGATCCCGAGCTCGGACGAGAGCGCGCGCTCCTCGCCGCGGGCCTGCGCCACCTGCCCGCCCAGGACGGCGACGGCCTCGCGCTTGAAGCCGGCGACCTCGTCGAGCGCGCGGGAGAGGCGATCGGCGATGCCGGTGAGCGCGCTGAGCTGCCCGGAGAGGCGGCCGACCTCCTCCCGCTTGTCCCGGACCTCGGCCTCCGAGCGCAGGACGGCCTCGGAGAGCGCCTCGCGCAGGGCGCGCTCGCGGGCGGCCTCGGTGGCCAGGCTGGCGGCCTCGGCCAGGGCGGGGCCCGAGCGCGGCGCGCGCCAGCCGGACTCCACCCAGGCTTGTAGCGGCGCCTCACAGACCGGGCCGCTCAGGTGCCGCTCCGCCACGGCCCGCGCGGCCTCCCCGCGGCGACGCAGCGCGTCCGGGTCCGAGAGCGCCGCGTCCACCATCGCCTCGACGTCCTCACCCACCCAGCCGCCCTCGCCGACAAGCTCACTGAGCGCCGTGTCCGGCCCGGTGAGGATGGGCAGGCCGCAACCCAGGTAGTCAGCGTGCCGGAAGGCGAAGGCCAGGCCGCGCTCCAGGTTGGGCACCATCAGGTCCACGGCCAGCGTGGCGCGGGAGAGGGCGTCCAGGTGCGCGCGCCGGCCGAGCCAGCCGCCGACCTGCAGCCGCGGGTGCTGCGGCAGCGACCTCCCGGCCGCGCGTTGACCGTCCAGCAGCGGGGCGCCGCCGTACCAGACCACCCGGCCCTCGCCGCGCGCGTCCAGCGCCTCGAGCACGCGGATCAGCCCGGGGACGGGATCCTGCCAGGGCCAGGAGACGCCGCCGCCGACCAGCAGGGGCTCCTCGCCGCGATCGCAGGGCAGCGCGCGCGGCGGCCCGACGGGCGCCACCAGGGGCACCAGCCGCGTGGGGTCCACCCGCAGATCCAGGCCTGCGAGCGCCATGATCCCGAGCCAGAACCAGCGCTGGCGGGGGTTACTGACCAGGAACACGTCGCCGGCCGCCAGCGCCCGCAAGAGCACGCTCGCCTCGCGGACCAGCAGGTCCTCCCAGGCGGCCTCCAGCAGGCGCGGGGCGTAGAGATCGACGGCCAGCGGCACGCCCAGCGCGCGCAGGGCGGGGGCGTCCTCGGGCTGCACGCAGACGACGCGGTCGGGCTGGCAGGCGGCGGCGCGCGCGAGCAGGTCGGAGGCCGCCTCGAAGCCGCCCGGCTGGTCGCGCTCGCGGGTGAGCGTGAGGACCTCGTGGCCCGCCGCCTCCAGGGCGACGCGGTGCCCGTCGGCGCGCAGCGCCCCGCCGGTGACGGGGCGGTCAGCCTCCTCGGGACCGGGAGGCAGGCGACCGTGGTGGACGATGAGGACGCGCATCAGCCTCTTCTACCATCCCGCGGCCGCCCCTCTACAGCGGCGTGACGGTCCCTTCCGGGAAGCTGACGTAGGCGTAGGACTCCCAGCTGTCCTCGCCCGACAGGATGCGCGTCTCCGAGAAGACCAGCGCGCCGCCGACGTAGATGTTCACCGTCACCGGGTTGTCGTCGCGGTAGCGGGACGCCTCGTAGTCGTGCACCAGGACGGTGTACTCGCCGGCCGCGGGCTCCTCGATGCGGATGTTCTCCGGGCCGACCCCGGCGATGTCGTCCAGGTCCAGGCTCGGGTCGTCGGTGTCGTCGCTGGGCGAGCCCCACTCCAGGCCGCCATCCACACAATTCTGCCAGTGGCAGTCCAGCGAGCTCCACTTGCTGCCGTCCGGCGCCAGCAGGTGCAGGTCCATGTCGTCCTGGGGGTACTCCCAGTACATCTCGATCCACAGGTTGTCGGAGGGCGCCGCGATCAGCAGGGTGTCGCAGGGGTCGGAGACCTGACCGTACTCGTTCTCGACGATCAGGCGACCCATGTAGGCGCCGGCCAGATCCCACTCGAAGCCCTCGCGATCCGCCATGCTCTCGTCGCCGGGGATCTCCACGCTCGAGCCGTCCGGCTGGTCGATGAGCGTCCAGGACCAGGTGACGATCTCGGCGCCGCCCGGATCGTAGGACTCGTTGCCGATCCAGGTCGGGAGCTCGTCGTGGCTGGTCACCAGCTCGGGGTCCACCCAGCAGACGGCGACGGGGCCCGAGGAGCCGACGCCGGTGATCGCCACGGAGTCCGAGCCGGTGCCCGCGTTGCTCGAGGCCCAGAGGCGCCCGTCGAAGGTGCCCTCTCCGGTGGCCGAGAACGTGACGGGCAGGGCGACGGACTCCCCGGCGGAGAGCGTCAGCGGCAGGGCGGGGGACTCGAAGGTGAACGCGTCGCCGGTGAGCATCAGGCTGCTGAGCTCCAGGTCGGCGTAGCCCTCGTTGGTGATCGTCAGATCCTCGGTCTTCGTCGCGCCGATGGGCAGACCGCCCATGTCCATCGGGTCGGGCGAGAACACCAGCATCGGCACGTTCAGCGCGCCGGAGAGCGGCACGTCCACGCTGCCCTCGTTGGGGTCGTCGCTGTAGATGGTCAGCAGGCCCGTGTCGTCCACGCTCCAAGGGGTGAAGGTGACGACCACCTCCGTCTGCTGGCCCGGCTCGAGCACGGTCTCGCCCTCGGGCGCGCTGAGCGTGAACGCCTCATCACCGCCGAGGTGGATGGCGCTCAGGGTCAGCGGGGCCTCGCCCTGGTTCTCCACCGTGACGACGTCCGAGACCTCCACGCCGAAATCCAAGCCGCCAAAGTCCAGCATTTCTGGGGTGACCGAGATGTCGGGGCGGAGGGCAGGGCCCTCTTTCCCGTCAAAGTTGTACTCCAGGCATGATGACAACAAGCCTGAGAGGATCAGGGATGAGCACCTGACGCTGCGCACGGAGACCTCCGAAGGAATGTTCAGGGTACCCTGGAAACCATAGATCCGTGAAGAACAAGATCTCCGGGCGGGCACACTGAACGGAGCAGGCGGGTAGACCGTGCGAGGATGTCCTCCCATGGGCGCCGCCCGGCGTCGCGCGCGCTGCGGCGCGCCGAGCGCGTCCTTGACGGGGACGGGGATCGCAGTACGCTCGGAGGATCGATCGAGGACGGCCCCATGAACTCGTGTCCCCTCCCCTTCGCGCTGCTCCTGCTGACGGGCTGCCCGCAAGACAAGGCCAGCGGCGAAGAGACCGGTCAGACCTCGCTGGAGACCGGCGAGACCGGCGAGACCGGCGAGACCACGGAGGAGACGGCCGAGACCGCAGAGACCGCCGAGACCGCGGAGCCGGACCCCTGCGTGGGAGAGGGCGAGGACGCCGAGAAGCGCGCCGTCGCCTGCGCGATGGTCGAGGCCGCCACGACCTTCCTGGCCTCCCTCTCGGCCGAGCAGCTCGCGGAGGCCCAGTACGCGATGGAGGACTCGGAGCGGATGGAGTGGGACAACCGACCCCACCCGAGCTACCCGCGGCAGGGCCTGGCCTTCGAGGACTTGAGCGCGGACCAGCTCGCCCTGGCCTACGCGCTGCTGGAGACCGGTCTCAGCGCCACCGGCTACGCGCGGGTCCGCAACATCATCGCCATCGACGAGCAGGCCCTGCTCGACGGCGACACGATGATGGGCGAGCGCTACTACCACATCAACCTCTTCGACACGCCCTCCATGGACGCGGCCTGGGGCCTGCAGCTCGACGGGCACCACCTGGCGATCAACTGGACCCTGTCCGGCGCCGAGGTGGTGATGACGCCCACCTTCTACGGCGTGCGCCCCACCACCGTCCCCGAGGGCGATCTGGCCGGCCTGCGCGCGCTGGCCGAGCTGGAGGACCGGGCCTTCACCCTCCTCGACAGCCTGGACGAGGAGCAGCTCACCCTGGCCGTGGCCTCCGCCACCGCGCCCTCGGACCTCTCGGTCGGCCCCCACATGGACGGGATGTTCCCCGAGGAGACCATCGGCATCCCGGCCAGCGCGCTGAGCGCCGACCAGCAGGCGCTGCTGCTCGACCTCGTCGACGCCTACGCCGGCAACATGCCGCGGCCGCAGGGCGAGGCCTACCTCGCCGAGGTGGGCGCCGCGCTCGACGAGACCTGGTTCGCCTGGATGGGCCCGACGGACGGGTCGAGCTTCTACTACTACCGGGTCTCCGGCCCGACCGTCTGGCTGGAGTACGACGTGATCGCCAGCATGGACCACGTTCACGCCGTCTGGCGCGACCCGCTCGACGACTATGGGGCCTTTACCCTGGCCTCGCACTACGCCGCAGTAGACCACGGCGTCGCGCCCTGGTAGACCGCCGAGACGAAAGTTCACACGACGGGGTCCAGAGTTCACGTTAGCATGAACTCCCCCGCGGTGAGGAGACCCAGGCCCATGCAAGGGAACACGACCGGGAGCGCGAGCCTCCCTGGAGCGGACGTGACGCCGGTGGTGCGCAGCCTGGTGGAGACGGTGATCTCTGCCGAGCTGGGCGTCGATGATCTGAGCGGCGTGCGCCACGTGGACGAGACCACCGCCGTGCTCATGCACAAGCTCCTGAACATGCCGACGCACCTGAGCCTGGGGATGCAGGGGATGACCCTGGCCTTTGACGCGGCGGGCGCGCTGACGGGGCGGCCCTTCCGGTCCAAGTCCCTCGCCGCCCGGCGCCGCCAGCTCGGCTGGATGAAGGGGGCGCCGGTGGGCCTGCTGCGCGACTTCGCGGCGTTCTACGAGAAGATGGGCTCCTTCGTCTACTACTCGATCATCGAAGAGGCGGGAGACCACCTGCCCGCGCCCGGCGGGAGCTGAGCCATGGAGACGCGCGACTGTGACGTCCTGATCGTCGGCTCCGGCCCGGGGGGAGCCTCGACCGCCGCCCTGCTCGCGGAGCGCGGGATGCGCGTGCTGCTGGTGGAGGAGGGCTCCAACCACACCATCGAGGCCGCGCCGAACTACTCGCTGGCCGAGATGAACCTCAAGTACCGCAACGGCGGGCTGACCACGACCTTCGGCAAGCCGAACATCACCTACATCGAGGGCCGCTGCGTCGGCGGCGCGTCCGAGATCAACGCCGCCCTCTACCACCGGCCGCTGAAGAGCACGCTGCGCGACTGGCAGCTCAAGTTTCAGATCGACGACTTCGACCCGGACAGCCTCGACCCCTACTTCGAGGCGACCGAGCGCGACATGTCGGTCTCCTGCGTGCCGACGGGCATCGATCCGTCCTCGCTGAAGATCAAGACCGGCGCCGACCGCCTGGGCTGGAAGAGCCACGAGGTGGCGCGCTTCTGGAAGTACGAGAAGAAGGCGGACGGCACCTGGACGGACCGCCGCCAGTCCATGACCGAGACGATGGTGCCGCGCGCCCTGCGCGCCGGCGCCACCTTGCTGCCCGACACCAAGATCACGCGCGTCCACACGCTGGGCAACGTGGCGACCCACGCCACGGGCACGACAACCGTGAATGGAGAGAAGCAGAAGCTGCTGGTGCGCTTCCAGCACATCTTCGTCTGCGCGGGGGCTGTGCATTCGCCGCTGCTGCTGCTTCGCAGCGGCATCCGCAGGAACGTCGGCAACAACCTGCACCTGCACCCGATGATCCGCTTCGCCGTGCGCTTTCCGGAGCCCTTCAACGAGCCGCACTGGGGCGTGCCGACCTGGCAGATCGAGGAGTTCAAGCCGCTGATCACGCTGGGCGGCAGCCACAGCTCGCTGCCGCACATCGCCATGTGGATGGGCGCCACCCCGGGCAAGCTGGCCAAGCTCAGGGGCTGGGAGAACATCGCCGTCTTCTACGTGGCGGTCGTCGGCAGCGGCGCCGGCAAGGTGCGCGATCTGCCCCTGGTGCGCGAGCCCTTCGTCACGCTGCCCGTGCCCGCGCAGGACCTCGCGCTGCTGGGCGAGGGCCTCCACCGCCTCGGCCAGATGGCCTTCGCCGCGGGCGGCGTGGAGATCTGGAACCCTGTCGCCGGCGCGCCCTCGATCAAGCACCCGGACGAGCTGCGCTGGATGCGCGAGGGCCTCCCTCACGACAAGATCAACGTCAGCACCATCCACCTGTTCAGCTCCTGCCCGATGGGCGAGGACCCGCGCACCTGCGCCGTGGACTCCTATGGGCGGGTGCACGGCTACGAGAACCTCTACCTGAACGACGCGAGCATCCTGCCGCTGTCGCCGGCGGTGAACCCGCAGGGCACGGTGATGGCGGTGGCGCGGCGAAACGTGGCGCGCTTCCTCGCGGGGCGGTGAGGGCGTCGGTCAGGGCGACGCTCCAACCTCAGGATTCGCAATTCGCGAATCGCGAATCAGCCCGTCTCCACCACCAGCACGCCGTCGTCCTCGCGCCCGAGCTCGCCCAGGGTGAGGCCGCCCGGCCCGAGGATCACGCTGCGGCCGGCGAAGCGGGTCCCGCGGTCCTCGCCCCAGGTGTCGGCGGCGATCAGGAAGCCCCTCCAGCCGCGCAGGCGCCGTCGCCAGTAGGCGTGGACGTCGATGCCCTCCTCCACCCAGTTGGTGCAGAAGGCGAGGATCTCCACGCCCGCGCGGTGGAGCATCATCACGAGGCCGTCGTCGTTCAGGTCCATGCAGATGGCCGGCGCCAGGAGGCCGTGCTCGGTGCGGAAGATCATGCGCTGGTGGCCGGAGCGCGCCCAGGGGCGGTCGGCCTCGTAGAGCAGCACCTTGCGGTAGCAGGCCGAGAGGCTGCCGTCGGGGGCGATCACCAACGCCGAGTTGTAGCAGCCGTCCTCGGCCTGCTCGGGGAAGCCGCAGACCACCCAGGCGCCGTGCTTCGCGGCGACGGGGGCGAGGGCGGCGAGCGTGGGGCCGCGCGCCGGCTCGGCGTAGGGCGCGATCTCCGCCTCCGAGCTCCACACATAGCCGGTGGTCGCCATCTCCGGGCAGACGATCACCCTGGCGCCGGCCTGCCCCGCCTCCTCGACCAGGGCGGCGAGGGCCGGACGGGCGAGCTCAGGCTCCCCCTTCGGCGGCCGGTACTGCACGGCGGCGAGCTTCATGGCGCGAGATCCTCCTGCCTGGAGGACTACTCGTACCACGCCAGGTCGGCCCCCAGATCGTCCCAGGTCAGCTGCACCAGCCCGACATCGGCCACGAAGCGCAGCTCGCCGATGTGGGGTCCGTCCACCTGCACCTCCAGCACGTCCTCGAAGGTGCCGTACCAGGTGGTCAGCGTCTCCAGGCGGGTGGGCGTCGTGCGCCAGGCGCCCGAGGTGACGGGGGTGTCCGCTTCGTAGGCGGAGCCGACCAGCAGCACGGGCGGCGAGAGCGTCTCGCCGTCGATGCTGATCAGCGACAGCCCGCCGTCGGTGGAGATGACCCAGCTCATCATCGCGTCGGCGCTCGCCCAGGTCTCGCCGTCGCGGAACTCCAGCGTGATCTCGGCGCCCTCGCCGCTCGGCTGCATGTGGATCTTGTGGTTCAGGGGCTCGGCGGTGTCCACGCCCTCGGAGAGCTCGCCCACGTCCACCTCACGGTAGATGAGGTGCGAAGCCCAGGGCGGCGCGTAGCCGCCGGACGAGAGGTTGCCGGCGACCGTGTCTTTGTCGCCGCAGGCGACGAGCAGGAGCAGCCACATCAGTACAAGCTCCACCAGGCGGCGTGGTTGCCGCCGTCCAGCTCCTGCTGGACCAGCCAGAAGGCGGGATAGCTGGGATCGAGGCCGTCCTCGGCCAGCTCGGTGTCGATGGCGCTCACCCAGATGTGGGCGCCGCCCTCCTCGGACTCGAAGCCGTAGTCGCGCGTGCTGGCGAAGGCCAGCCAGAGCACGTTGTCGTCGGGGATGGGGCCCCAGCGCGCCCAGGAGTTCGTCAGCTTCTCCCCCTGGTTGGCGCGCGCGAGCTCGATGGCCTCGCCCCCCGCGGCGCTCACCAGCCACAGGCTGGCGTCCTCGTTGAAGTAGCTGTTCCCCTCGGCGCGGTTGAAGACCACCCACTCCCCGTCCGGCGAGTACATCGGGTAGTACTGGTTGATCTCCGTGCCCTCCTGCACGGGCACCAGGACCCAGGGCTCCGTGCTGAACTCGCCGGCCTCGTCGATGTCGAAGACGACCAGCTCGCCGCCCGTGAAGCCGCTGTCCGAGCCGAAGAACCGGGTGGCCGAGACCGCCACCAGGGCGTCCCCGTCCGGCGACCAGCTCGGCTGGGTCAGGTCGAGATCGCTCTCGATCTCGCCGAGCAGCTCACCCGTGTAGCCGTCATAGAGGTACAACACACCGTTGTAGGAGAACACCACCCGGTCCCCGTCCGGCGACCAGGTGGAGAAAGAGGCCGCGTGGCGCTCGGCGCTCATCTCGATGAGGGCGCTCGGGATGGCGTCGTCGTTGATCTCGCCCAGGCCCATGCGGAAGTAGTCTTCGCCGGCGATCTGCCAGGAGTAGGCGACCCGCTGACCGTCCGGCGAGATGACATGGCAGCCCACGCAGTTGGACGTCGTAAAATTCCCGGGCCCGAACCACAGCTCCGGGCTCGCCTCGTCCACCTCGGAGCGCATGATGCCGTTGTTGGTGACCGACCAGTAGTAGACCGCGCCCTGCGCGTCGAAGCGGTTGACGCGGAAGGTCAGCTCGCTGGCCTTGTAGTGCTTCGTCACGTTGGTGACGCCGCTGTCGCTGACCGTGGCGACGACGCCCTCCAGGGTGAGCGTCACCTCTTTCCCGGCGTTCGTCGCCGTGATCACCTTCCACAGGTCGCTGGGGACCGTGTACTTCTTCTGGTCGGTGAACACCGTGACGTTGGTGGTCTCGGACGTGAACGTCAGGCGGTAGAGGCTGCACCCCAGCGCGTCCCCCCACATGAACGAGAACTCGGGGAGATTGCGGGGCAGCGCCACGCCGTCCTCCGGGTAGACCCAGCGCAGATCGCTGACCGTCTCGGCCGTCCCCGAGAACGCGGCGTCCGCTCCCTCGGGCGCGCCGTCGCTGAGCACCTCCTGCTCATAGATGACGGTGATCGCCGCCGTGGCGGAGACGCCGTTGACCTCGGCCGTCAGCCAGGTCTCGCC